>CAIVXR010000224.1 GCA_903909925.1 uncultured beta proteobacterium
GGTGTCGGCAACCTCAAATCCTCAACCCTGCTTAAACGGGTTAATGCAGGTGACTTTGACGCAGTGCCGACCGAGCTGATGAAGTGGACTAAGGCTAAGGGCAAGGAATTGCCGGGGCTAGTTCGTCGCCGCAGGGCAGAATCCGAATGGTGGCGTGATCTGGCCAATAAGCCCGTGGTTGAGGAAGACCAAAGGGTCGAGCCAGATACCGTTCCTGTAAAGACCATTACTGAGAGCAAGCAGGCCAATGGAGCCGTTGTCCTTGGAGCTTTGGGGTCTGTAGGGGCCGCCAAGGAAGTCATGACGCAGGTTCAGGAGGCTAATGGCTTGTTTGGGTCAGCTATCGCCATGGCTCAGGACATGAATTTCCTCATCATGGTGGCTGTGGTCGGCATCGGGGCTGCTATCTGGTACTGGCGCAAACAAAACTTAGAGAAGCACGGGATATGATAGCCTTTCTATTCACCCCCGTAGGTCGGTATGTCGCCATAGGAATCATTGTTTTTATGGCGGCGGCTGGCGCTTATTGGAAGATTAGGGCTGATGCGGTGGCTGAGATTGAAGCGGCGGCGCAAGCTGACGTTCTTAGGAGAACACAAAATGCGCTTACTGCTGGTGATGCTATTGGTACTTCCCCTGACAAATTGCGCGAGCCTGACGGCAACGCCCGTGACTAATGGGGCCGTCTGTGGCGTATGGAAACCTATCTCCTGGTCTAAAAAAGACACCGATCTGACCATTACAGAAATAAAAGTTAGCAATGCCCGCCGAGAGGGGTGGTGCGAAGGCCAGAAATAAGTGCTATAATAAGCACTTAAAGGAGCCGTAACATGACTACGGGATTGTCGTATAACGGGACTGTATCTGGGACCAACAGCTACATTGACCAGATTGCCACTTTGGCAGTGGTTGATGTGACTGATCCTGCCTACCAGATTATCCTACCCCAGATGATAACTTATGCGGAAAACCGCATGTATCGTGATCTGGATTTTATGTACACATCAACATCCATTTCAGGGTATGCAGTCTCTGGTGGAACCCGCAGCATTACAATTCCAGAAGGAACAATTGTTGTTCTTGAGCAGATCAATTTGATCACGCCTCCAGGGCAGCAAAATCCTAATGCAGGAACACGCACACCGCTTCTCCCAACCACCAAAGAATTCTTAGATGCTGTCTATGGTTCATCAACCTATACTGCCGTCCCGCAATATTTTTGCCCGTTTGATGACAACGTGTTTTTGGTTGGCCCGTTTGCTGATCAAACTTACTTCGTCGAAATTGTAGGAACTTATCGTCCTGCCAGCTTGTCGGCGACCAACACAACAACATTCATCAGTCTTTACTTGCCTGATGTATTTATCATGGCCTCCATGATTTACATTTCAGCTTATCAGCGCAACTTTGGCCGGATGTCGGATGATCCGCAAATGGCTCAGAGCTATGAAGCTCAGTATCAAGCATTGCTAAAAGGCGCGGCTGTTGAAGAAGCCCGCAAGAAATTTGAATCTTCCGGCTGGACTTCACAATCTCCGTCACCTGTCGCTACTCCAAGCAGAGGGTGATAAATGCCCCATTCCTCGCTTAAGCTTATACCAGGCGTTGATGTTAACCGCACTCCTGCACTCAACGAAGCTGCCATATCGTTCTCAAATCTAATTAGATTTGTTCCAGATCGGCAGGGGCTTGGTCTTGTTCAAAAGCTGGGTGGATGGACACGCTACTATCAGAACGCGATTGAATCTATTATCCGCTGCCTTTGGGCATGGGAAGATACTAACGCTAACTCGTATTTAGCTGTTGGTGCTGAAGCGTCCCTATCTGTTATTAGCGGTACAACAACTAAAAACAGACGGATCATTACGCCTAGAAAGCGCATAGATAATGTTGCTGTGGATGTAAATACAGTATCTGGGACAAATGTTGTTACGATCAACGACACTGGCTCAAACATCACTAACTATGATTTTGTGTATATTTCTACGCAAATCAGTGTAGGCGGCCTTATCTTGTTTGGCATTTACCAATGTTTTTCAATTGGTGCTAATAGCTTCAACATTTACACGTATGACGTGCTAGGCAACCCTGTATTAGCAACGGCTACAGTTACAAACGGCGGCGATGTTGCTGTCTTTGATACAGTGCTTGATAGCCCGTTTGTTACTGCAACATTGGCTAACCATGGATATGTAGTCGGGGATACATTTCCCGTGCTTGTTTCAACAACTGTGGGCGGCATCCCAATATTTGGAAACTATATTGTTCAGACGGTTCCAACAGTAGATACGTTTACGTTTGCAACCAACTACCTAGCAACATCTAACGATACTGGAGCAATGAACGGCGGCGATGCTCGATACGAGTTTTATGCTGGCGTTGGACCAGTACCCGCAGGTAGCGGCTATGGTGTTGGTGGCTATGGCGTTGGCGGTTATGGGTCAGGCTCTGGTATTGCGCCTAATATTAACACAATTACAGCATCAGATTGGACGCTAGATAATTGGGGTGAAATACTTATTGCTTGCCCCCTTGGCGGCGGTATTTTCCAATGGTCGCCAACAGCAGGTAACAGCGTTTTAACGCTAATCCCACAAGCACCTATTGTTAATCAGGGTATTGTGGTTGCGATGCCTCAACGGCAGATCATTGCGTGGGGCAGTACATTTACAGGCATCCCAGATCCGCTTTTGATCCGTTGGTGTGATGTTAATAACTTCAATGTCTGGCTTGGTACTGTAACTAACCAAGCAGGTTCGTACCGTATTCCTAAAGGCTCACGCATCGTTGAGTGCATACAAGGCCCGCAACAAACTTTGGTTTGGACGGATCTTGGCCTTTGGGCTATGCAATATATCGGTTTCCCTGACGTTTATGGGTTCAGTGAGATCGGCACGGGCTGCGGTCTGATTGGAAGAAAAGCAGCTACATCCCTTGGCGGCGCTGTCTATTGGATGGGTCAAAGCCAGTTCTACAGACTAGCAAATGGCGGCGTAGAACCTGTATCTTGCCCAATTTGGGATGTTGTTTTCCAGGACTTGGACACCGATAACCTCGATAGAATTCGTGTCGCACCAAATTCACGGTTTGGTGAAATTGCTTGGTACTTCCCTACCAAAGGCAATGGCGGCGAACCAAGCCATTACATCAAGTACAATATCTTTTTGAACCAGTGGGATTACGGTACTTTGAGCCGTACAGCATGGATTAATGAATCTGTTCTTGGGCCGCCGATTGGTGCAGGTAAGCTGCCTGGAAGCGCATTGGATTATGTTATTCAACATGAAACATCTCCAGATGCTGTAAATGCAGACGGCAATCCAGTAGCTATCAATGCTTCGTTCGAAACAGGTTATTTTGTTATCAGTGAAGCCGATCTGAAGATGTTTGTGGACCAAGTATGGCCTGATATGAAATGGGGCTATTACGGCGGTACACAGAACGCTAACGTAAATCTTACGTTCTATGTGGCTGACTATCCGGGGCAAACACCATTGACGTATGGCCCGTATGTAATGACGCAAAACACCACATTCATAACACCGCGTTTTCGTGGCCGCTTGGTGTCTATCAAGATGGATAGCAATGACATCGGGACGTTCTGGCGTATTGGTAATATGCGCTATCGTTCACAGCCGGATGGGAAATTCTGATGGCTAGTTTAACAGACATCCTCACAGTCCAGAAAAACGCTGTTGTTGCGATTAACAATCTCAATCAAACCATGCAGCAAATTCTTGGTCAAATTACAATCCTAACCGGGAATGTGACTGCTGTTGTGGGGCCTACCGGGCCTACAGGTTTTGGCGGACCAACGGGTCCTACCGGACCCACTGGACCTACCGGAACAAGTGGCGGGCCTCCTGGTCCAACAGGACCCACCGGGGCTAGAGGTCCTACTGGGCCGACTGGTCCTACAGGACCATGATGAGGATGCTATGCCGTTAAAAAAAGGTTCATCGCAAAAAACAACCAGCTACAATATCCGCGAGATGATCAAATCGGGTCATCCGCAAAAACAAGCTATTGCGGCTGCGTTAAATGTAGCTAGGCGGTCAAAACGAGCTGACGGCGGCGATATTAAAAGCTTACCGCACATAAATGATACGCCCCAAGCTGTAAAAGATTTGCTTAATCTTAATGGGCCGCGTCTTCCAAATATTAAAGACACGCCGGAAAACGTAAAGATCAAATTAAACATGCAAGATACCAAAGCTGGTGGCGGTAAAATCAAACCACCGCCGCCAAAAATAACAACCAACAAAATGCACACCGGACCGATTCGTAGCCTTGTTGCCGGCCGGACTGATCATTTGCCCATGCACGTTCCGTCTGGTTCTTATGTTATCCCCGCAGATATTATTTCGGCTATGGGAGAAGGGAACACCGAGGCTGGGTTTCGTGTGGCTAAAAACATCTTTAGCAAACCTAAAATGCCTTTAACGGGTATGCCTTATAAGGCTAGTGGCCTACCATATGGAGCAAAAGGTGCGCCTTTTTCTGGCAGTTTTAAGGCTAATGGAGGCGCTACCGTTGCTCCGCCAGTACCTATTGTGGCGGCTGGAGGAGAATACGTCATCCACCCGGATGATATTAAATATCTTTCTGGCGGCGATTTAGATGAGGGGCATAAGGGTTTGGATGATTTTGTGGTCAAAATGAGAGCTAAGACCGTAAAAACACTTCGAAAATTGCCGGGTCCAAAGAAAGATTGATTGGCATAAACAAGGGGGACTAAATGAATTATGATGAAGATAAAGCTGGTGATCGAAAAGATAACTTAATTGTTCGGCTGGGTACGCCAGCAGATCTAGATTTAGTAATGAAGTATGCTGTTGAAGCTATTGAAGAAATTGGGTTAGTAGATCCTGACGCAGAGCGTCTTTTGGGGGATATTTGGCCCGCATTAAATCAAGACCGTGGTTTAATCGGAATTATTTGCAAGCCAAATGGAGAACCTGAGGGTGGAGTCCTTCTACGTATAGGAAAAATGTGGTATTCAAATCAGGACGTTCTGGAGGAAAGGGTAATTTTTGTATTACCTGAGTTCAGGGCGTCAAAGCCGAGCCGAGCAATAGAGCTGTTAAAGTTTAGTAAAAAGGCCGCTGAAAACTTAGGGTTGCCGCTTCTGATAGGAGTGATGTCAACCGTAAGGACTGAGGCAAAAGTGAGAATGTACGAGCGTCAATTAGGAAAACCTATGGGGGCAGTTTTCCTTTACAACGCTGGGCCTGATACCCTGAAAGGGATTTAATATGTGTGGTGGCGGTGGAACTTCATCCGTATCATCGGTCAACATCCCCCCCGAGGTACTACAGAACTATAAAGATGTCTTTGAGCGGGCCAAAGGGGTCGCTGCACAGCCATTTGTTCCGTACTCACAGGACCCAAATGCCTTTGTCGCGGGGATGACGCCGACGCAACAAGCCGCCATTGCAAATACTAATGCCGCTCAAGGCATGGCTAATCCTGATGTCCAAGCTGGCCAGGCCATGATTGGTCGCGGTATGCAGCAGGCATCTCCCTATATGAACCAAGCTGGTGGCTTGACCAATAGAGGGCTTGGAGCTGGCCAACAGTACGCCAATATGGCTAACCGATACCTTGGCGCTGGTACACAGAACGTAAATCCCGGCAATTTAAACACTCAACAATATATGTCGCCATATACCGAATCAGTTGTGCAAACGACTCAACGGGCTATGAACCAGCAACAAGCCCAACAGCTTGCTCAGCAGCAGGCAGATCAAATCCGTTCGGGTGCGTTCGGTGGTGATCGTGGCGGTATTTCACGCGCTAACTTGATGGGACAGCAGAGCCTTGCCCAAGCTCAAGCTATAGCTCCGCTTTATCAACAGGGTTATCAAAATGCCCAACAGACCGCAGCGCAACAACAGGCTCAAGCCCTGGCGGCTGCTCAGGCTAACAGAGCTGCTCAACAGTATGGCGCACAGCAGGCTGCTGCATTAGGCCAGCAACAGTTTGGCCAGAACCTTTCCGCAGCCCAGCAACAGATGGGTCTTGGGCAGGCTCTATATGGTCAAAATCTTGGGCAAGGTCAGGCTTACGCTGGTCTTGGCCTCCAGAACCAAGCCGCCCAATTGGCAGCAGCTCAACAACAGATGCAAGCTGGTCAAACTCAACAACAGACCGATCAGGCCGCCAAAACGGCTATGTATAATCAGTTTCAACAGCAGCAGGGCTTCCCCTATCAACAAGCTCAGTTCCTTGGGAACTTGGCTATGGGTACGGGTGCTTTGTCTGGATCGACAACGACAACCAATTCTTCTAGCAGCGGGTTGTTCTCCGACAAGCGCCTAAAGGAAGGTGCTGAACAGGTCGGTAAGACTAACGATGGTCTGCCAATATATCGGTATCGGTATAAAGGTGACGATAGAACGCAGATCGGCCTCATGGCTCAGGACGTTGAGAAAGAACATCCTGACGCTGTTGGATCGTCTCATGGATACAAGACCGTTGATTATAAGAAAGCTACTGACGGCGCTGTTCGCGCAAGTAGAGCTTACGGCGGCGGGCTAGATCCCAATTCCATGGGCGGATCTGTCTATGAGCCAGGTGCATATGCTGATGGCGGCTTACTTCCCCGTGGCGGCTATGCGGACGGCGGTACACCATATGATCTGTCTTCTACTGGGTATCAGTTCAATCCAGAGACAGGCATGTACCAAAGAGATCTGGGCGACGGCGAAAGCGCGTCTATGACCCCTGCTGAATTGCAACAATATGATGTTAGTTCATATTTGCCGTCAACGATTGGCAGTCAAACAGCGGATGCAAACGCTCAGCAAATTGCTCAAATTTATAGAGACCAGCTTGGTCGTTCACCTAGCAGCTCTGCTGAAACTTACTATTGGCAAAATGAACTTGCCAGTGGCAAAACTATTGACCAAGTAAAAGCTGAGATTGCGGGTTCTCCAGAATCTGTTGGTTATCACCAACTACCCGGCACTAAAGTTGTTGATCCAGTCACCAAAGTTGTTGATCCAGTCACCAAAGTTGTCGATCCGGGAACTAAAGTTGTTGATCCAAGCACCAAGGTTGTCACACCTATAAAGACACCTACCACTACAGCAGCGGCTGGGGCGGCCAACCCTAATATTCAGACCCCTTTGACTTATGACGCATCCAAGTTTGCACCATCTATGGCTCCTATGCGTAACCGTTATGGTTCTTATGTTGCGCCTTTGTGGAATACTGCATCCTCGT
This sequence comes from uncultured beta proteobacterium, assembly GCA_903909925.1. Lineage (GTDB taxonomy): Bacteria > Pseudomonadota > Gammaproteobacteria > Burkholderiales > Burkholderiaceae > Polynucleobacter. The sequence goes on from CAIVXR010000224.1 coordinate 7,228, forward strand.
TTGACATGACTGCGCCGATTCAGAGCATGTACCAGGGTGTTCTTGGGCGTGAGGCAGACGAACAGGGCATGAACTACTGGAAAAATGATTTAGCCAATGGCGGCCAAAACCTTCAAGATATGTACTTCAATTTCCTAAAGTCTAATGAGTACCAAAATCAATCTCAGGCTGGTCTCGGCAATACATATGGTGGGTATGGTGGGCCATTAGGCGGCTATGGAGATTCTTCTGGGTCGCTTGGCGGTTTTGGTGGTTACGGAAACCAGTTTGGCGGCATGGGCGGCTACGGCTCTAACTTTGGCGGTTATGGCAACCAAGGATTTGGTGGCTACGGCGGCGGTTACGGCGGCATGGGTGGTTATCAATCCATGGGTGGCTATGGCGGTGGCCTAGGCGGTTTTGGCAACATGGGAAGCTATGGCGGCTATGACAGCAGCGGTTGGGGCGGCCAACCTTCCTTTGGCGGCTTTGGAAACAGCGGTGGTTATGGTGGTGGCTATGGCGGGATGAGCCAGGGCTTCTCCCCCATGGGCGGTTATGGCGGTTATCAGGCTCTTGGCGGCTACGGAAACCTTGGCGGTTATGGTGGCGGTTATGGTGGCCTTATGCCTCCACAGCAGACACAACAAGCTTCCCCAAGCTCGTCTACTTCTTCATCAACAGCACCGACATCGGGACCTGCCGCATTTAACCGTGGTGGCAGAACTGGATATGCTTATGGCAGCGTAGTAGATGCAAATGATGCAGCGGCACTTCAGGCACAAATTGCGGCGGGTATTCCCGGCCAAACAATGCCAGGCGCGCAATCCGCTATTCCGAACAAGCTCCTGCATGTTCCTAAGCTGATTGTATCCGACTATCGCCCACCAGCTCAAAAAACTCCATTTGAACACGCTCAAGAAATGGTTGCTTTTAGTAGGGGAGTAAATGAATTAGCAGGTAAAGATACCTTAACCCGCAACCTTTTTGACTGGGGTAAAGAAAAAATAACTGGAAAGTCAGCAGATACCTCCCCAAGCAGCGGCGTTACTCCGCAAAAACCAGCAGCGGCGCCTACAACAACACCAGCTCCGGCTGCTGTTAAAGCAGATTTGAACGATGATGGGCTTGGTGCGGGTCAAAAAGTTGCGGCTACATCACCTCCTGTAATGGAAGATGATCTGCCTATAGATTTTGCAAACCGTGGTGGCCGTATGGGCTACGCATTAGGTAGCAGTATCCCTTACGGCGGATCTCAAGGTTACATCCCAGAAGAAGCTTATGAGATGCAACCTCCGCAAAAATTGCCAAGCAATGACGCTGAAATGAAAGCTGCGGCTCAAAGAGCTACATCGCAATCTAGCGGTTTAGGCACGGCTCTTAAAGGAGCAGCGGGCCTTAACTCAGCCTATAAATTGGGTAGCAAATACGCTCCTGAAACTATGGGTGCAATCAAGAGTGGCCTTTCCACCCTAACTGGAATTGGTGGCTCTGGTGCTGCCGCTGCTGGAACAGGTACTGCCGCCACGGAAGCCGCTGCTGCGGGCTTGGGTGCTGCTGCGCCGACCGCTGAAGCTGCATTAGGTGCTGCTGGAGCTACAGAAGCCGCTGGCGGCCTTGGTGCGTTAGCGTCAGGTGCTGGCAGCTTATTAGCTGATCTTGGACCGTTAGCTTTCCTTTTTGCTCTCAAGGATGGTGGTCGTGCAGGCCATTACTCTGGCGGCATTGTCCCCCAACGCAAAGGCTATGACGGAGAAAATGGTAGCGCTGTCAAATCTGCATATGATCCCACTGAAATATTAACTCAAGCAGCAACCAATGCTGGCATTGATCCTGAGGAAATTAAATCTATTGGCAACGCCGAGAGCAGATTGAAGCCTCTCGGACCTGGAACAATTGGCGATGATGGATCATCGGCTGGTTGGCTGCAAATGCACGTTGGTAATGTATCTCCCAAGTTTCCTAATCCAGGATTGGGTGATGACGCAATTAAAGCCATTCGGCCAGACCTTCATACAACTCTTTCACCTCAAGAAAAAGTTAATTGGCTTAATCAACCAGAAAACCAACTAGATATTGCTAAATTTGCTGCTAATCATGCCTCCAAAAATGGGTGGGGTGCATGGTCTACTGCGAAAGGTCTTGGCCTTATGCCGGGCGGAGGAGAGTCCGCAGCAAGTTCAGGTCTTGGTAAAGCCTTAGATACAGGCACATTCCCAATCAGGCCCCCAGCTAACACTAAAGGCGATAAACAGGATTGGTCTGACTTCCTTACCAGCCGTCAGTTCATCATTCCAGCCCTGACAGCTATTGGGACAATGGGATCAACACCTACCCGTAACTTTGGCACAGCCCTTTCTGCTGGCCTGTTAGCTGGCGCACAAGCGTATCAGCCAACAGAAACATCAGCTATTGAACAAGAAAAGAAGCGTGCTGAAGCCGAAGAAAAAGGCGTTGATGTACAGATTAAGAAAGCTGCTCTCTATCAACGTAGATTTGTTCAAGGTTATGGTTGGGAAGTTCTCGACCTCACTAAGCCTTATGCTGGATACGTTCCGATCACGGATGCAAAGGGGCAGCCTTTGCCCGGTATTGATCCTGTATTTGGTAAACAAATTCCAGTTGCTAAAGACAGCCAAGAAGGCCCGGAGATTAGTTCTCAATCCGCCGCTCAGACTAACATTCAAACTGGTAAGACTGAAACTCCAAACACAACAAAAACATCAACAATAGAGCCTTCAAAAGTCGAGGGTGTTGATCAAACTGTTGGATGGAAGGCAAGTACAAACATTCCCCAAAATTATCTGCCGCAAAACCAGTATGAAATTGCCAATGTTCCAGAGCAAGCAGCATCCATGCGGGATATTGGCAAGACAACTGTTGGCGAACAAAATAAAAAAGCAAATGCTGCTTATGATCAGCTTACTCAGTTGAAAGCGATGGAAGCTGATTTTGAAGCTATACCGAAGACTGGCTTCAATACATTGGGGGCATACGCACCAGAAAAAACAAACATTGCTCGTAAAATCAATGATGTTTTGGCTACATTTGGGGCTGAACCGATGTTTGACAGCAGTGTTTTGGCAAATATTGAGCAGATTCATAAAGGCAGTACGCGCCTTGGATATGCTACATCATCTGCCATCAATAGCCGTGAGCCGGGATACATCATCACTGGCGCTATCAGAGCAAACCCGAACATTGAGAATACGCCAGAAGGCTTTAAGCGCCTTACTAATGCGTTGCAGCAAGAGGCTCAAATCCAGCGAGATAAAGGCCAATTCTACAGCAATTATATGGCTCGTTTCGGTCACTTAGATGGAGCTGAGGATATGTTCTTTAAGTTGAATCCACCTGAGAGATATATTGCTAGGGCAGTTGCTGCATCGGTCGATCCTGTATGGATACAAAATTTGCGCGAACATAGCCCAGACACAAAAGAGAACAAGAATGGTCCGACATTGCGTGAATTGATTGATGAAAAGTACGGCAAAGGTACAACCAATATCTTGATGGGCGGAGGTCCACGTGGCTGATAATCTTCCCGAAGGCACTTTTTTTGCCCGCCCAAAGTCTGACGAAGAGAAGCAGCGTGAAGCAAGTGCTGGGGTGGAGCCTTTGGCTCAGGGCGTTAAATTCAAGCGTCCTGCGGGAGAAGAAGAGCCTGTTGGCCAATTAAAAGACGTCGGCATGGGGGCTGCGTCTGGCTTAACAAAGGGTGTTATTGGATTGCCCGGAATGGTGGGCGGAATTGGTCAAATTTATGATATGGCCGGAGCAAAAAAAGACGAGCTAATAGCATCTGCTGCGGAAAACTTGGGATTGCTCCCTAAAGGGAAAACTGCTGAAGATTTATTAAAAAGCACAAGAAAATTAGAATCTTCTTTTCAAACTCCCGCAGAACAAGCCGGATACGTTAATAAAATATACGGGATTCCCTTTCCTACCCCATCTGGATCAATTAAAGCAGCAGAAGATATTGTTGCTAAAACTGGTGCAAACATATCCCCCCTTACTCAATATGAAGCTAAAACAGGTCCGGGGCGTATTGCGCAAGGCACGACGGAATTTATACCATCAGCTTTAGCTGGCCCTGGCGGCATATTATCAAAATTAGCAACTGGATCTGTTGGCGGATTGACAGGACAGACAGCAAAAGAAATTGCGCGCCAATCTAATATGTCCCCTGGATACCAAACTTTTTGGGAAACTCTTGGAACAGTTTTAGGAAGCGGTGCTATTAGCGCGGGACTATCTAGGTATGCCGCAAAGGACCCTGCAAAGCAACTTGAAATGGCTCAAAGGTTTGCTGGTCAGGGTCTCAGAGAAAGTGTTAAAAACCCTTCTCAGATCCAAACTGATTTACAACGTCGATCAGCATTAGCTGCCAGGCCGGGTGCTTTGCCGACTGATGTTCAATTAACGCCAGCGCAATTGTTGAAAAGCGGTGAACTGCAAAATCTTCAACAGCGCCTTATGGGACTTGCGCCAAATAGCCCTGAGGCAAACGCATTACAGCAGCAAATCATTGCATCAAAAAATGCCATGCAGTCGTCTGCTGAACAGGTTAAAGGAATTGTTGAGCCGACAATTCCAACAACCAATATGTCATCTGCAATTGGTTTATCTGGAGATAATCCCCAAAATTTATCTTCAATTGCAGCCAGGGGTGCGTTTGACGCGCTACATACGGCCAAAAAATCTGCTTCAGATTTGGCGTGGGAAAATCCATTGCTCAAGCAGACTAATGTTTATAAAGACAGAGCATTAAATTTAATTAAAGAGCATTTAGACGACATTGGGTTAACTGATAGATCTAGAATTGACCCAGAGGTTACCAACTTAATAAATACGTTTGAAAAATCAAAAGGTTCAACAATACCACTAATGGACGTTCAAAATTTGCGCGCTATGGTCGGTGATAAAAGCCGAAGGGCATATGCATCTAATGAACCCGCCCTTGGAAAAATACATAAAGATTTAGCAACTAAACTCCATGACATTTTAGCCGATAGCCCTAACATGCAATTTGGTGATACGGCTGGTGCAAAGTTTGCTGCTTGGGACCAAGCTAGAGCTGCTACAAAAGATTATTATGATACTTTTCGGCCCGATTTTATGGGCAAATTAGCGGCTAAAAACGCGGGTGCGCCAGTAATATCTTCGGAAGCGGTTTTTGATAATATGTTTTCTGGCAGAAATGCTGCTAGAAACCTTCAAGAAACAAGATCAGCGCTTGGTACATCAATTGATCCCCATGTCTCAGATTGGATCATGGGCGATCTTACTAAAAACGGAACAAAACTTGATATTAAGCAAAGCGATGTCAGCAGGTATCTTGCTGACCCAAAGAACGCAGCAATTGTTGATCAGGTTCCCGGATTGCGCGATAGGCTTACTAACCTTGCGCAGAAGGCTGGAGAGTCAGAACAGCAAGCTCTTGTTAGGAATGCGAAGGATGCTTTTGGCAGGATTGCTGAATCTGGCAACCCTCAAAGAATTTCCGATTTTTTAAGTACGCATGGGGACCTTCTAAAAAGCACCCTTACTAATCCCAATGAGCGGCAATTCATTGACTCCATCCAGCGCGCAGCGAACCTAATGGCTCCTGCTCAGGCTGGTATTTCGTCATACAGTAAAACACTCAATGCCCTTGAAAATGGCAGAATGATTGATGTCATTCTTGGCAATAAAATTGGCATATTATCTGATTATGCTGCTGGTGAAATTTTATCACAACTTTTCTCCGTTGCGTCTGGAGTCCAGACCGGAATTGGAACTGGTGCTGGATTTATAGCGGCTGGTAAAACGCTACTCGGCGGAGGCCAAGCATCCAATTTAGCTGATGCAGTAAGCAAAGTCATTTTGGGTGATGTAAAGGGATTGACAGTTCAGCAGCTCCAAAAAGCTGCCGCCGATCCAGAACTAATGCGCCTGCTGATGAGCAAACCATCATCAGAAGTAGCAATGAATCTTCATAAACGCCTAATGGCTATGGGACTTGGTATTGAACAAGTTCATGCGGTTGAGAATAAGCCTGATCAAAACCGCCGTGTCCGTGCTTCTGGTGGCCGTATCTCAACGTCATCATTAGGCGATAAGCTTGTCTTGGCGGCAGAAAGAGCTAAAAAGGAAAACAGCAAGGCTACTGAGCCGCTGTTGAATGTCAATGATGAGAGCATCGCCAAAGCTCTGGAAATCGCCAATAGGAACCTCTGAGGGTAAAAATGGTTGACTATACGCTCACTACGAACAAGGCGATCATCAAGCCTAATTTCAACACCTATATTGATGACTGGAACACCCCGGTAAATACCGACTGGGACATCATTGATAAGGCGTTTGGCGGTACGTACACAGTCTCGCTTTCAAGCAGCGATGTGACGCTTTCACAGGCTAATTGCCAGAACGTGCATATCCTATTGACTGGGGCATTGTCAGCAAATGTGACGGTTAAGTTCCCATCTGGTGTGTCTGGCTTCTTCATCGTCGATAACACCACCACAGGGGCTTATAACATTACCCTGTCATCTAATGCTGGTGGCCCCTATTCGGTCTTGGCAGTCAAAGACGCTAATACCTTGATCTGGACAGACGGCAGCAGCGTTTATCTAGCTGACAACTCACCTGTCACTGGCGGCGCTGGCATTGATGTCACAGGCACGGTGATCTCGCTTCAGGTTCCTGTAGCGGTTGCTAATGGCGGTACAGGCCAAACAGCCTTCACTAATGGCCAACTGCTGATCGGTAATACTGGCACTGGCGGCCTTTCATCAGCAACTCTGACTGCTGGTTCCAATATCACCATAACCAATGGGCCTGGCACGATTACCATTGCCTCCAGTGGAGGGGGTGGGGGTGGCGGTCTGCCAAACCCCTTTGCTGTCAGCTATCTTATTGCTGGGATCTGATAATATCGCCAAGCAAAAGCGATAATATGCTATTGTATTTGACCATGTAGGCATCGTCTATGTGGTCAAACTGCCCTCTAAAGTACGTCTCATAGGCATGAACAGCGTAGCAGTTAAATAGCTTCTTAAACTCCACAATATGCTCCCTAGGATCAAGCAAAAGGTAGTTCTGCTTTAGATCGAGCGGGAAGAACAGCTCTTGAGGGGCAATCTTGCATAGATCGGGGTACATTAGCGCCAGGTCGTGAGGCAGGTTAACAGCATGGCTGGCCCACTTGCCGCTTGCCATGTACTCAGGGATTTTATCCCGCCACATCTTCAAGAACTCAGATCCGGGCTTAGCGATGATCGGAGCCATAGCAACGGAGTCAGGGCTTTCTCGGCCTAGGGTCAGGTCAGCGTTCTGGAACGGGGACAATCCACGGAGGACTAATGTGTCTGTATCGAGATAATACCCACCATATTCGATCATAATATCGAGGCGCAAAGTGTCTGCTTGATATTGGACATATTCCAGCACAACCCTGCCAATGCAGTCTGGCGGTGTGATAGGAACAATCTCAAATAGCTTTGAGGCACGATCCCAATGAATACTCCCCTCTGGCGGCTTGTTATTGTGCATGAGGATCTTATCAAACTTGCCATAGGTCTTTGCCGCCATGATAGCCAGCATGTTTAGATAGCTGAACGGTCTGGATTTTGGACCAGTGATCCATATGAAATGGGCAATATTGGGTACAGGATCAGTCATTTCACTTCTCCAAATACTCTGATGTTAACACAATAAATCCATCTTGCGGTTGATCAGTGTCAAAATATCGAACTACCCCTGTAGTAGGATTATATTGCGTATGCTTTAGCGTGAATGTATGGCCATTCAATCGCGTCAGTGTTTGACCGTAGTAAGGTGGTTTCATATCGAAGCTAGGATCTGGATATTTGGTAGAATCTCTAAGCCTACCAAGGCCCATAATAGTGAAGGCATTGTCTACAAGTTCATGATCTTTTTTATTTTGGTGATTAAATTTCCATTCATTCTTGAATGATTGCCAAGAAGATTTAAATCGCAGCCATTGTCGTTTGATGTAGTTAAGCATTTTTCATTCCCCCTTAGGTGCAGCTGGCAAAGGCATCCATTGTTTCATCCAATCTTCGTTAATCACGGGGGGAGCATAAGCGCTTAACCACCACCCCTCGTTAGTATAAATAACTATTTCAATGTCACCACTGCCCATATGCGCTAAAAATGGCTTTCCGTCTTTGGGTGCTGTACGGATAGGTTTCCATTTAATTTTATCCAGTTTTTTTGTGATCAATCTTCCCATATCAATGCAAAGATCTAGTTGTTCTCTCAACAATTTGTTTTCTTTTTTGCAATCCTCCAGCTCATCCATTTGTTTTCTCCTTAGGTGGCTCCGACAAAGGCATCCAATGTGTCGGAATGACGGCTCCAGATGAAGCCGAATTTCTCCAAAACCCACCATCTCTTGTTTGGTGAAAATACATGAGTTTGTGCTTTAGTTTTGTAGCTTTTGGATCATAACCCAAGACAATCCTGCCATCTTTAGGTGCGGTGTCCATCGGTTGCCAATTAAGAACATTAAATTGGCTGTAATGATCGGTGGTTGTGTAGTCAGTCATATTGCCCCCTAATGTTTCTATGTCGTTATCCATTGCTCGTAACAAAATGGGATAGATTTACTTCTCTTTCGAGTAACCCAATGATGTCGCCCAAGACATCCAGTTTTGTGATCCCATCCATCCCCAAAAACTCTAATGTTAACGTAACATCACCTTCAACCACATTTTCTTTCAGCCATAATGTTCCAATTCTTGTCCCTTTTGTCCGTTCTCCTTCATAGGATTCACCAGCAAATCTTTCAGGATTCCTCATGTTCTTTCCCCTCCAATGCTTTTCTGGCGCGTTCAAGGTCTTGATGCGACACCATGCCATAATCAATCAAACGCCGCAGCGCCGCCTCCAGCTTTTCGATACGATTCGCTCGTTTTGTCAGTTCTTTGTTGTAATGAACTAAGCAATCTTGCCACATATGCAGTGTCATTTCCCCAAGCTCTGGTAACTTGATATTGTCACTCATCTTTCCCCTCCAGTGCTTTACGGGCGATTCGTCCGGGCCAATATTTGTCTTCAGGCTCCGTGTAAGCGATTTCCCGCAGCGCCGCTTGTAGTTCTTCAACACGGTGAAAACAGTGATGTAAATCATCCTCCAGCGTCTCGATGCGGTCGGCGGATTCTACGCACACTGGATTGCCACATAGACAGTTAATGTCAGATGCTCCCCTATCGCGCAGCCGCTTCACAAGATCGTCGGTCATGGCGCGTTCCTTAGAACGTTAACTATCACCCAAGCTACAATTCCGATGAAAACAATATCGGTTAAAGGGTCCATAAATGCCTTTATAATTTCAGTTGTCACTTTTCCCCTCCATTGCTTTGCGGACGATGTTCATAACGTCACCCAAAAATGGCCCATCCTCAACTACAAGCGTGCTGTCCCAATCAATCACCGCCCGCAGCGCCGCCTCCAGCTTCTCGATGCGGACTTCTAATTTTGCAACGTGTCCGGCGCGACGCATTGCCTCAAGCGTGTCAGGGTTGATAACTTTATAACGATCACTCATCTTTCCCCTCCAGTGCTTCACGAGCGAAACGTTGCATTGCTTCCAACACAGTGCAGCATTCCCACTTATCGCACAGATCCCGCAGCGCCGCCTCCAACTGTTCGATGCGCCTACCATCCTCCATCATATTATTGAAGGATCGAACAAGCGCGGCGTCCAGCTCCTCAATGCGTTCGGCGGCCTCATCGTATCTCCCTGCAAGCTCACGCAGCCGCTTCACAAGATCGTCAGTCACAGCCCTTCCCCCTCTTCACAATCAATCTCAACTTGCACACACCCGATGCGATGCGGCATAGCTTGGTCGTCAGCTTGTCTCTTCATAGCTTGGTCGTCAGCTTGTCTCTTCTCGTGATAAGCGCCTAAGCACTGATCGGGATAAACATTGATCCAGACCCGTTGCTTGATGCGCGGTTTGACTTCGATTAGGTCTTCATCTCGTTCGTATCCATAGCCAGAAAGCCCATCTTCTGACCAACTATAAACGTACCAGATACCTTCTTTTGTTTTGATTGCGCCATGAACCGATGCAACGCCGAAACCTTTATCAGTCGCATAGATACGAACTTCACGGCCATTGCGGGTGCGGTACTTTTTTTTAATATCAATTGTCATAAGCCATCCCCCTCTTCAAAATCCAACTCGACCTTGATGCAAGCGATGCGGTCAAAAGAAGCCCTATTTGCCCGTGCATCAGCGTGTTCTTTGTTGTCCCAGTTGCTGATAGATTTTTCATACACATTCAACCACACCGTCCGCTTGTGGCGGGGGCGAACTTCAATTAAATCAATTTTCGATATTGCTGCTGAGTTTGCGTAGTTTTTCCCGGTTTCTGCATTCCAGATAGCAAATACCCAATTATTGCCATTCAATACTGCCCCATGAATGGTTTGCCCTTCAACAAGATCGCCCCCATCAGTCGCATAGATGCGGACTTCGCGACCATCGCGTGTGCGATACTTTTTGGTGATGTCGATCATGAGAATAATCCTTTGCGCTGCGGTGTGAACATTATGTCCAATGTGCGTTTATCAATATCAATTGGATTGTTTTCTAATGCCTCCATGACAATTTGCCTGAACAAATCCATATTGTTTTGCGGTGCTATATTGTCAAAAGCAGTTTGACCGCCTTCTGTTTTAATCGGGGCAAGACCAAAAAAACGCATTTCAGCTCCAACCAAACTTTCAGGCTGGAAAATTGTCTTCACCTGCATCAACTGATCAACTTTAATGACTGCTGGGGCAGCAATTACGCCAGTCAGTACTTTCAGGAATGATCTTCGTGGAAGGAGGATGTCGATCATTACCAGTCCCCTTTGTAAATTTCGCGTAAAACTTGCCACATACAGGCTGTCATAATAATCATTGCTCCGATAAGTAGGGCTATTAGCCAAACTGAAATAACTAATAGCCCGATAAAAGAAATCAACTCCACGATGTATGTTAAAAATTCGTACATCATTTCACCTTAAGAGCCGCTTCGATTTGGTCCATGAGAGACAACACTGCTTCTTCATTTGGAAGCTCATCGTGGCCTTCTACAATGTGTGTGTATTGAGTTAATAGATCGTGGGATTCCTGTAATAGACCCTCTAGCCGTTTGATCCTACCAAAACTGGCTATCTGCTGGCGGTAAAAATATCCCGATATGTATTCACAAACCTCATGCAAAGTATGGTTCCGTAATCGGTCCACAAATAGACGCATAATTTCATGCCCATATATTCCAGTGCGTATATTGTCTACTGATTTAGGGAGTTTACCGTATCTATTCAATTTGACTTTGTTAATGTCCGGCATAGATCACCTTTAAAATTAAGATTGTTTTACCAACCGCCAGTAACAGGGCGTATCTTCTTGGGCTTCAGGATTTCCTTTGCCCGCTTTAAAGCAGAATCTGGATGCGCACGAGCTATGTGCAGCAGGTTCTTCAATTGCAAAATAAGCGGATATATTTCCCTGGAGACTATGGAAATAGCTGCGTTTAAATCATCAATATGCCTACGCACGAAAGCTGCACAATTTATTAGTTTATTGTGGAGCATATCCAAATCATCTAATGATGCATATTTGTCTAGATCATTTACGAAATTAGCAATTACGTGAGTACGTGGCACAAATCCGTTCTCATCTTCAATATGCTCCGAAGCCGGATCTTTTACTTCTGTCTCCTCTTCGCCTTCAGCTTTCTTTTTCTTTTTATTTGACTTTTTAGGCCGTGTCAGTTCATCAATCCTACGAATTCCAGCAGCAATTACTTTGCTTAAGGAGACTTCGACTTCAATCAAAACCAGTTGGTATTTATCCATTGTTATGCCCCCATGTTGCTATGTATTTTCCGTTAAGGGTAAGTATTGTTATATGCCTTTTGTTGCTCGCCAATTTGATACGGTACAAACGCGGCTTTGTGTAGAAATGGAACATTGCAGTGAAAGCTTCAAAGCAACGCTCCATTTCAATAACCCTCAATACTGTGCGGGATCTGGTCTAGGTGCATACTTCTTGGCAAACTCAGCAATATCATCTTCTATGGTGGCATTGTCTGGCTTGGCGCTAATGAACTGTGCTGCAAATGCCAAGTAGTTAATGGAATCTATGTAGTTATCTTGCAGATCCCTAGCGTTCTGCAATCGACCCAATTTTACAGCTACTTCAATCATAGCCACTTCATAAGGCGTTACAGTGCGGTTTAGCATGACGCTGGCAATAGAGCAGACGCGATCAAAGCACTCTTCGACCGGGCCGTACTGGTCGCCCCTTTCCCTCAAAGTCATTACGGCTGAACTTAGGATTTCCGTGTGAGTTGTCATAGCTTTGTTTATCTCCGTGTATTTGAATTTTACCAATTTTGTCTGTGTTTACGCCGATATCACCCTTATCAATCCAGATAATTTCACCTTTTTCAGATAAAGAATCACCCTTATAGAGTTGATTAACCGCGATGAATGTTAATTTGTTTAATTCTTCGCATAGCTCTCTAACTGAATTGGCTGAATGTTCTATCGTGACTTGGTGAACCAGTGATCCTTGGGAAGATGGCATATCCAATGTAAGTACAAATTTCATCCATTCCTCCTAACTACTGTTCCATCCATCTTACGTTTCCATTTTGAGTTTTTGCTTCCGGGCATTGTACCCTTCGGTCTTGTTGCTCCTATATGCTTTTGGTGTACTCGTTTCACTTTTGCGATGAGCGGCATGTCAACTTTTGCAGTATGCTGTCTATGGCAACTACGATGAGCAACAAACCAATTGCTATCGTCATCCTTGCCGCCTGCCTCCAGGGGTATCTCATGGCTTACATCCCAATCTTGCCCTGGCGTAACCTTCATGCTGCACATATGGCAAACACCACCATGCCTCAAGAAAATATCGGCCCGCATCTTTGCGGTTATACGAACACGTTTCATTATTGAACTGTCTCGCCATCATCCATTTCTTCAATCTTATCTATAGCATCCACAAAAAGGTCGATATACCATGCAATACTTTCCTCCAAGTCTACGGCGGTATCGACTAACACATTGGCGGCAACTACCGAGGTTGCAAATAAAACAACCGCTACAGATTTGCCTTCTATAAGTTTGTGCATTTGCGTTAACAGAGCTACAGTTTCTTTTGCTGCACGAGTAGCCTCTACAACAATCGGGTTTTCTTCTATTTCCATTGGCGTAAATCCTGTTGTTCTATGGCGTAGGTTTCCCCATGGCCTAAGTTTGTTAATTTGCTTTCATCGTAGAGTTCAGATGCCAGCGCATATCCTGGAAACGTAACTTGGTTTCCTTCTAATATAGCTAAGACAAATATATCTACATCAGGGTTTTTCTTGGTTGTTGCTATCAATCTTCCGTTAGTTACTCTGGTTGTTTTTATGTCTATTCGTTTCCCTTTATACATACAGTCATAACTGCCTGACCTTGGGCTTAAAGAAACATCCAAGAAGATATTGTAATGTTTGCAGAACGCATATTCTCCAATCATTCCATCTTCATCTGTCTCATACGCTTCTTGTTTGCCCATCTGCCGATCTTTGACATTTTGTGTACGGCTGGAAATGGTTTTCATATTCCCAATCAAGCGGCATGACAAAGCTTCTAAATCGGTCAGATGGACAACAATACTCATAGTTTCATCTCTGCTCTTTTGGTTGCTTCATAGGATTGCCATTCGTGGAATCGCATCCTGATATATTCAAGCTGTACTTTAAGAAGCGCAGCACTTTTCCGCGCCTCTACCATTTGGGTTACGTAGGTTGTCCATTTCTCAGATGCTTTTACAGACATCTCAGCTTTAGACACAGGCATATCGCCCATGGAGGCCATTAACTGCGAGAGGAAAGCGGACTTGCTCTCCTCAAGCAGGCTGGCAGCAGCATCCGCATCAACCCAACGCTTTGCAATGATGCGAAATTGCTCGGAAAGTGGTGCGTTCTGTTCCACTAGAAAGGCACCTCGTCATCTACAGCCTGACTGATGTTCTTAACTGGAACCTCATCGTGTGTTGTTATGTTTTGACGCGGGCCTTTTTCTCTTATGGTAATGCCAAAATATGTATTCCCTGTCTTGCTGCTTATATTTTCATATAAGTCGATCCAATACTCTTTGTTATTATCCATCTTGATAGTTCCGCTCCATGCTGATTTGCCCCTACCTGAATCATTTTTAAACACAGATCCCGACATTGGTTTTGTTTCATACGCCATATCAAACCTCATACTTTTGTTTAAGTTGCGCTATCTTTTCATCAAGCTCACCCAAGAACTTGATAACTTCTTGTTCCATATCCGCTATCAACTTGTCATCACGGTTAATGCGTTGGATGAATAGTTGCATGTTCTCAGGCAAGCGCGGATCATAAGATACGAAGTCGCACCACTGGCGGCCCGTACATGCCATCTGCCATTGCATCTGAGAGACGTACTTTGATGGGGCTTCTTGCCCTAGCAGCGTATCGACATGCGTGGCTGTGTTGGGGCATTTGATCTCAACTAAACCATCCTCGCCAATCAAGCCGTCTGGACTAGCCCCAGACATCTCAATGATGGAATGGGGAACAAAGCCAGTTTCAACAACGATAGAGCCAGTCTCGACTTCATATGCGGCTCTAGCATTAGGTTCTTGCTCTGTCCCCCACTGCATAGCGGCGTTCTGGTAGTAGTCCCCCTGCCTACCGCTCAGCCGCTCCACCAACAGGTCAGCCATATAGTTTGCTCGGCTGGCCCCGTATCCTGTCTTGGTCTTAGCCATCACATCCGCAACGCGGGAAGCTGTCACCTTCCCAAGCCGCGCCTGATGCCATTCATCAGTTCCCTGATCCATCACTTGTCATCCTTCTTGGAAACCGCATCAGCAACCTTCTTCAGTTCAGCAATCTCTTCATTGGAAAAAGCCTTACGGGCATCGGAGGACATGGACTTCCAGTATTCGGTCAAAGCAACCGTACCTTGGGCGGCAATCTCTTTGGCAGCGTCAAACTGATCGTTCTTCTTCTTCGCTGCGGAAGCTGTAGCGGCATTGCCATCATCATCATCAGCCGCCAGATTAAGGATGCTGCTCAAGCTGTAGCGGCGGCAATAGGACAATGCAGACCCGATAGCTTGGGGAGTGTTCTGTCCATAAGGCATACGCAACACCTCGGAAATGTATTCACCCGACTTATGTATCAGCATGGTTTCAACTTCGACATTGCTGCCGTCAACACGAGGCAGCTGAACGATAGATAAATCGTTAACAGCAAGCGGTTCACGGATAGCTTCCCGCAAAGAGTTAAGATCCGCATAGCGACTTTTGAAATGCGGGTTTAAGGAACTCTTGGTAGCAGCATCGATCTGGCCCTGTGCTTTAGACAAAGCTGTGGCGATCTCTGCAATGGTGTCAGACATTTTCATTGGATTATCCTTAGATGTTGTTAATAAATTCTTCGTGAGCGGCTTCGTAAAGCAGCGTCATCATTTTGTGATCGGAATGAATTGACAGGATCAAAGCCTTAATAAAGGCATTAGGGATTAGATCTGTCTCGCTTGGCTGGTCAGGGAAAAATATTTCGGACACATATATTTCACTATATGAGACGCCGACTTCCAGCTCTGCCCCGTATATTACGATGCCTGCCATTCCGAATGGTGCGTATTCGTCTAATGTATATCGTGTTGGACTAAGTTCTTGCTTCATTGCTTCGCTCCGTAAACCGGATGTGAATGGTTTAGTATATCAGCCAAAACTTGTCAAGCCTGTGTTGACATTGCAGGAATGTTTTTATAAGTTGCTGAAATGAAAACCAGAGATCCAATTCTAGACAAGATACTGGCTCAGCGCGGTTCAGTTTCTGCGCTGTCCCGCCAGTTAGGAATCACCCGCCAAGCTATATCCTTCTGGCGGCAAGTCCCCTTGCATCATATAAAACTCATTTCCAAGATCACAGGCATACCACGTGAAAAACTGAGGCCAGATTTATATGACTAATTTTGTCACCCCTGAAAAGGTTTTAAAGAACTTCAAGGCTGGAATGAATACGCAGGAAATGGCTGTTGTGTTTAATATACCGGAATACACAGTTTACTGGCTGCTGAATAATGCGAGGGAGCAAGAGCGTGAAAATTCAAATAATTCTGCCCTTGCCGCCAAGCGTAAACAGGCTGTGGAGATCGGGGAAGGGCGGGAAAGTCTATCGCTCCCCGAAATACACTGAATGGCGTAACCCAGCTTTATGGTCGGCAGCCATCCAGGCCAAAAAGCAAACCATCGAAGGTCCTTACAAATTGACCTTGTTGGCAGTCAAGCCAGACAAGCGCCATAGAGATTTAGACAACCTATTCAAAGCCGCTAGTGACGTTTTGGAAGGCGCAGGGGTAGTTAGCAACGATGCTAACTGTATGTGGATCGAAGCGAGATGGGTTCCCTCTGGGCCGCAATGCACTTTAATCGTTGAATCATTAGAGGGTGAATCTAATGGGGAAGAGAAGTGATTTTGAGCGGAAAGGCATGGATTTCTATCCAACCCCCATGGATGCCGTCAAGCCTTTGATCAATCGGTTAAGGCGGAACGCAACCTTCTGTGAGCCGTGTGCGGGTGAGGGGCATCTGGTCCGCCATCTGGAGGCATTAGGCCATCAATGCGTGTCTAAGTTTGACGCCCAGCCTAGATCTCCTGATATACGCCAGCAAGATGCTTCATGGATAACAAGTAAAGATATTAACAAGGCGGATTTAATCATTACCAACCCGCCATGGGATCGACCACCGCTCCATCAGATCATCGAAAGATGTGCAACTTTAGCACCGACATGGCTGCTCTTTGATGCCGATTGGATGCATACCCGACAGGCCGCTCCGTTCCTGCTGATGTGCGAGGAAATCGTGTCTGTAGGCAGGGTGAAGTGGATCGAAGGGTCCAGCATGGCTGGAAAAGACAATTGCTGTTGGTATCTTTTTGATGCCAGCTTTCACGGGTTTCCAAAGTTTTACGGTAAACAATGAGCAAGATAACCTTAGACCAGCAGATAGCCGCCATGGAATTGGAGTGTGTCAACACTCGCGGTTCATTAGCTATTTTTAAAGATAATATTGCCAAAAAGCGGGCTGACCCAATTCTATTAAATCATAAACAACAGCATTTAGAAGAATTATATGCAGTGTTAAAAACATTAAAATGGCTGCTACAAAATGAACAAAAGATTAAATCAACATTAACGTAAGTTGCGGATTTTATTAAACAAATAATTATTATTAAATGACTATTTGACAGTGACAATTCTTCATGCAATATATGATATATAGGAGAAGCACATGAAGAAAACTGACAATGATAAACTGCGTGATTTATTATCTAATTTAGATATTACCAACGAGACAGCGGCAGCGTTCCTGGGCGTCTCGATCAGGACGATGTACCGCTACCTGTCGGGTGAGGTTCGTATCCCTAAAATGGTGTTCTTGGCTCTCTCAATCTACAAGGATTGAGCCAATGGGAAGGTGGTTCAAGTTCTACGAAGATTGCGTAGATGACCCGCAAATACAAAAGCTTAGCCCTGAACTGTTCAAGTCTTGGGTGAACTTGCTTTGCCTTACCGCAAAGTACGATGGCTTTTTGCCGGACCTTTCCGACATCTCTTTTGCCCTCAGGATGCCGCCAGAGCAAGCCGAGAAGGCTGTCATGGCGCTGGTCAAAGAGGGTCTATTGGTGATCGAAAACTCCGTTTTAGTCCCCGATGACTGGGCTGGAAGGGTTGGCCCTAATGTAAACAACGCTAAACGCCAAAAACGCTTTAGAGACAATAAGAAAGCTAAACTTCTTAATGCAAAACATGAAGAACAGGCAAAACCGTAACGTAACGCGTAACGTCTGCGTAACTCTCTAGAGAAGAGAAGAAGGTTACTTATAGGTAAGAGGTTACTTAGAGGTAAGAGGTTACTTCTACCCTTGTTACTTAAACCTAACAGCCACCAGAAGAAGAAACCTAAGAAGGTTACTTAGAGGTTAGAAGAAGAGGAACTAGAGCTTGAGCATGGGCTTGAGCTTAACCGTAGGAATAGAACCGTGGAACTGAGAACATACCAAAACGATGCAATAGCCAAGCTAAGATCTTCCTTGGCGGCTGGACACAAGCGGCCTGTGATCCAAGCACCCACCGGATCGGGTAAGACCGTGATTGCCGCTGCGCTGGTCCAGATGGCCCGTGCCAAAGGGAACCGAGTGCTGTTCTGCGTCCCAGCCATCGAGCTGATCGACCAGACTGTCGAGCGGTTTGCCAGAAACGGGATACACGAGGTTGGGGTCATCCAAGCCAACCACGAGATGACCGACTACCGCCAGCCAGTCCAAGTCTGCTCGGTCCAGACCCTGAGCCGCCGTGACATCCCGATGGCTGACATGGTGATCCTCGATGAGGCCCATGTGCGGTTCAAGCTGTACGAGCGTTGGGTTGATCTGCCTCAGTGGCAGAAGATCCCGTTTGTTGGTCTGACGGCTACCCCGTGGTCCAAGGGCATGGGCAAGATCTTCGACGATCTGATCATTGGCGTCACCATGCAGGAATTGATCGACCAAGGCCACCTATCGGATTTCAGGGTTTACGCTCCAGCGCATCCTGACCTGAGCGGGGTCAAGACGGTTTTGGGCGATTACGAGATCAAGGGCCTTGGCAGCGCCATGAACAAAAACGCTTTGGTGGCCGACATCGTCTCGACTTGGCTGGAGCGGGGCGAGAACAGGCCAACCCTGTGCTTTGCGGTCAATCGGCTTCACGCCAAAAACATCCAGATGCGTTTCGAGGAGGCTGGCGTTTCCACGGGATACGTCGATGCCTACACCGAGCGGGAAGAACGCAAGGAGCTGGCTGACAAGTTCGCACGGGGCGAGATCAAGGTTGTCTGCAACGTGGGCGTCCTGACCACAGGCGTTGATTGGGATGTTCGTTGCCTGATCTTGGCGCGGCCAACCAGATCAGAAATACTGTACTGCCAGATTATCGGGCGGGCATTGCGTCCGGCTGATGGCAAGGATCACGCCCTGATCCTCGATCACAGCGACACCACGCTGCGGTTGGGATTTGTCACGGACATTTCCCACGACAAGCTCGATGACGGCTACACGAGCAAGGGCAAAATCGAGAAGGTTGTGCCGCTGCCCAAAGAGTGTCCCAAGTGCGCGTTCCTCAAGCCGCCCAAAACACGCCAGTGTCCAGCTTGCGGGTTTTTGGCTGAACCCGTGAACAAGATCGAGAACGATGCGGGTGAGCTGCTGGAGCTGACACGGGACAAAAAACAGAAATCCCAGAAATTCACCATGATCGAGAAAATCAGTTTTTATTCCGAGTTGCTGTGCTATGCGCGGTCCAAGGGCTACGCCGACGGTTGGGCCTATTGGTCCTACAAGGATAAATTCGGGGTTGCCCCGTCGATCAAACCCATGGCGGCCCTCGAATGCTCGCCAGCGACGATCTCGTGGATCAAACACCGCAACATCGCTAAGGCCAAGGCTCGTGAGAAAGCGGGACTGTCGAGGCAACGTGCATGAAGATCACCGACGCAGCCAATGGCAAGTGGCGTGAACTCCTGCCAAACTTCGGCTATCACCCCCCGTCCAACCCAAAGCTCCACGGTCCATGCCCTTTTTGTGGCGGCAAGGATCGGTTCCGGTTTGATGATCGGGATGGGACAGGCTCGTGGTTCTGCAACCAATGCGGCAGCGGGGATGGGATCGACATGGTTCGGAACCTGACAGGCAGGACCTTCACCGAGGTCCGGCTCGAATTGTTCAAAATCCTCAAGATTGACCCCGGCCCACCATCCAATGGACCATCAGACCTCGATACCAAGTTTAAAATAGCTCTAGAAAGAGTTTGGAGTGGGGCTACATTCGCGGAAGCGACCAGTCCGCTGGGTATGTACCTGAAGAAAAGAACTGGCATCAGTGAGCCTCCTAAAGGCCTGCGCTATCACGCTGGGTTATTCAACCCCTCGGTCCAGTCCAGACTGCCAGCCATGGTTGCCAAAGTTGCCAGTGCGGAAGGGAGGGCTGTTAACCTGCATTGCACGTTCCTCACCCATGGTGGCGAGAAGGCAGACGTCAGTCCAGCCAAGCGGGTTATGCGCGGTCCATTGCCGGATGGGTGTGCTATCCGCCTCGGTCCAGCTGCCCGTGTTATGGGAATAGCTGAAGGGATCGAGACAGCATTGAGTGCCTCGGTCCTTCATAGGATGCCAGTCTGGGCAGCGGTCAATGGGAGCCTGTTGGCCAAATGGACGCCACCGGATACTGCCAAAGAGATTTATGTTTTTGCCGACAATGATCAGAATTACACAGGCCAGTCCAAGGCTTATGCACTAGCTAACAGGCTGTCAGTCCAACACAAGCTATCAGTCCACGTTATGTTGCCGCCAATGCAGGGACATGACTGGAACGATCACCACAGGGTTATTCTGGAGGCAATGCCTTGACCTTGGTCCACCCTTGGTCCATTGTGATCAAGCCGTAATTCGTTTGCGGCAAACCCGAAACTGACTAGGGGGCAGCAATGCCCTCTTTTTTTTGTCCTCGGTCCACCAGTCCATCAGTCCATCAGTCCAACGGTCCACCCTCGGTCCAACGGTCCAACGGTCCAACGCCAATGGAATTAGCCAAAGCGATTGCTGCCGATCGGCAACGCCTGGTCAGAACACAACAAAATTGCAGACAAAAAAAAAGCGGCATTGCTGCCGCTCTTTTCAGTGGTGTCCTTTGCTTTTAGGTAATGTTGCCATGCTTTTTAAGATAAGCAATAGAATCAGGCCTAAAAATAAGATAGCTTTAAGAAAAGCCCATAAATACTGCTTTATTGTGCCATGGGATTGGTTCCTTCTATTAGGGGATTGCGGGCTATATATGACAATTTGACACCTGACAAGCTGGCATGATAGGATTCCCGTATGGTCAAGACTTAGCTATAGCTTGGCCATATAAAGCAATCGAAAGGAATCTATCATGTTTAATGTTATAGACTTAGAATCCGCGCAGATTGTCGGAGTCAATTTCGAGACTGGCGAACAAGCTGCTAGCTTTGCGCGTCAGTATTTTGAAAGCACTGGCAAAAAGGCACAAGTGCGAGTCATGATAAATGATGACTGGCAAAAGCGCGAGCAATTGAGATTCGAGTCTGGTGATTACTTGCCCGTAGCATGGCACAAATCATCATTCTGGCTCGATAATCAAGAGATTCACAAATTGCACTTTGCGCACAGATCGAAAATAAAGGACTCCTGCATTGCTTACACTGAATCGCCAGAGAAAGGGACACAGGACAGACAGACTCGCATAAAAGCTGGCGCTTATCTCACGAAATATTTCAGTCACATTCTAAACGAGTCGCAAATAAATTATTATGCACGACTCCACACCGCAATATCAGGTGATCTAGAGTCGACAATTAAAATAGCAATAACAGCGAACGAAATTGAGCAGGTTTATATAAACGGACCTGAATCGTGCATGGCTTACAGTGCTAGCGACTTTGAAGGTCACTGTCACCCCGTTAGAGTCTATGGGGATTCAGACTTACAGCTTGCTTACGTAGAAAGGCAATCTGACTATCATGACAAGCCTATTGCGGCGCGTGCCTTGATCTGGCCGGATCGGAAAATTTACGGGAGAGTCTATCCGACTCCTGAGCGTTATAGTGATGACAAGCGCACAATCGCAAGAGCCGAATATTCGGCACTGATCACAGCTCTGGAGTCGCTTGGTTATACGTCTGGCAGATTTGACGGCGCAAAGATTCAAAAGATTGAAAATAACAATCGTCGCGGCGGATATATTATGCCTTATCTGGACGGGACTCAAGGCATTGATGATATTGGCAGCTATTTTCTGATCACATCAAATGGCGATTATAGCGCCACAGAAACAAGCGGACTCGTTTCAGAAAGAAGCGCTTTCACGTGTGAGCATTGTGGCGATGATTGCAGCGAAGAGGATTCTTCAATTGTAAACGTAACAGCGAGTCGTAGCACTGAGTCATGGTGTGAGCATTGCGCCAGCAGCCATACTTTCCATTGCAATGGTTATGACGAAATTTTCTCTGAGTATGTGGATTCAATTGTCGCGGATGATGACTGCATTTACTCATCGCGCTACGCTGAACGAAATTTGGAATTCTGCGCGAGAACCGAGTCTTTTATCGTCACCGAATCTGTGGATCAAGTAAACACTGCAAACGGAACCGAACAATGGTGCGATTCTGCAATTTCGGACCATGCTTTCTGGTGCAATCGCAACGACTCGTACTATTGCAGTGATGATTTCGAATCCGTCGAAATTGATGGTTTGAGATATGAAAAGCAAAGCGCAATCAACGCTGGCCTATTAGTCGAAGAGTCCGAATCTGAATCAGTCTAATTTGGGGGATTTATCATGTCTTATGCAAACACAACGAAAACACAGCCTGACACGCAAACACTATGGGACATGCTGCAAACAATGCGACCTGCTGGCAGCAACGCAGAGAAAGCATTCATAAAAAAGCATATAGATTCGATCAAAGGTATAAAGCACGACTCTTATGGGAATCGTTATATTCGCATCGGCAAAGCGCCAGTCGCTTGGTCATGTCACACTGATACAGTTCACAAGCAATCGGGCAATCAGCGGATAGTATACAATAAAAATAAAGGCCTTATTGCCCTATCTCAATTTGAGAAACAGGCCAATTGCCTTGGTTCGGACGACACTGCTGGAGTCTGGCTCATGCTTGAGCTGATTAAACACAAAAAAGAAGGGCTTTATATATTTCATCGCGCTGAGGAGATTGGCGGATTAGGTTCGGACTATATCTCAAAAAAGACTCCTGAGCTTGTCGACGGAATCCAGATCATGATTGCTCTTGATCGCAAAGGCACGGACTCGATCATAACGCATCAAATGGGTGGCCGCTGCGCCAGTGATGCTTTTGCCGCGAGTCTGGCAAATCAGCTGCAAGGTTATCGGGCGGATTCTACTGGCTCATTCACGGACTCTGCAAATTATACAGGCCTGATTCCAGAATGCACTAATCTAAGTGTAGGTTATGAATCAGCACACAGCTCGCAGGAGTCTTTAGACTATTTTCATCTGATAGGCCTCAGGGATTCATTGCTGGCGCTGGATTACAGCAAATTGATAATTGAGCGGACTCCTGCGATTGATGATTATGACGACTCTTATTGGCGAGCTGGCGCGTATAGCGCAAAATGGACCGATACGCCCGTCGCTGGCAGAGATTGCCGCTCGATTTATGACTTCTGTGAATCCTATCCTGATATTGTGGCTGATTTGCTTGAACAATATGGGATCACTTTGCAGGATTTATACGACTCCGCGCCATACGTTAACTGAGCGAGAATTGATGAAACAGCGATAAAATCGGATAAATTCACTTCCGAATAACAGGCTGGGGAGCAATCTCCAGCCTTTTTTTGTGTCTTAAAGCACTGTATTATTTGGATATTGAGATAAAAAGACCAGGCGATTCATGGTGCAAAGTAAACGGATTAAATCAGGCAAATTGAGCGATTCTATAAATCAGGGACAAGGCAATGAACAAGGCAAGAGCTGTGCCAGATCATACGCTGGCAGCAAATGAGACTGAGCAAGGCAAAGCGCAAGGCAAGCCAGCTAAGGTCAAAAAGCCTATTGAGCAACGAGTCAGGTTCTCAGGCGCAGAGTTAAGACAAGAGCTGCAAAAGAGACTGCCAGAAGTGAAGGCTAAACGTGTCCCTGCTAGTGAAGTGCTTATGGGAAGGCCAAGCACATACGATCCTGCAATAGGCGAGACAATACTAAACCTTATGAGTGAAGGTATGACTCTCACAGAGGCTTGTGATCATTTAAAGATTAAACGTAGCACTGTGTATAGTTGGGCAGAAAAGAGACAAGACTTCTCGGCAATTCTCGCACGCGCCAAGCTCGCTCTTGCGGAGCATGCTTTCACGCAAGCTCACCTAATCCCTAAAAAGCTTTATGAATCAGCGCTAAACGGGGAAGAGCTATCTGGCCCAATGGTAGCAGCCGCTAGACTCTACACTGACTCTCTCAAATGGTATGCCGAACGGTTGAACCCGCGAGACTATGCTCAGCAATCAAAGCAAAGCATTGAATTGACAGGCAAGAATGGCGGTCCGATCCAAACAACGGCGCTTGTGTTTGACTCGCGTGACCTATCGCCGGAGGCAAGAGACGCTTTGCGCCTTGCTCTCATGTCCGCAAAGCCCAATGAAATCAATGACTTAGAGGCTATTGACGTGACGCCTGAAGCTGAGGAAGACTAAGTACCTAAGCAAATAGGGTACCTCGATATGGGATAGGGGGGAGGGGCTAATAGGATTTCCCTAACAAAGTCTTAGGCTTCCACCTCCCCTTAATTACCTACAAAAACTCAAAATCCCTTTAAAAATGCCCTTTTTACCCCCCTGCAAGTTTGCCTTGACAAAATCCCGCAACCTAATAGGTTCCATTTTGGGTCCCAGATGGGTCCCCCTTCCTTGGCGGCCAATCCTTGCTGAGGCCTACATAACTAGTTGATACATGGGGGTTATATGGTTGATGGTATTGTGAAGAGCATTGATGTGGCTCCTAATTGGGTCCCCCTAGCGCCTCATGAGGTAGCTTGGTTGCGGGATCAGGCTGCTCTGGCGGCTGTTAAGGGTATGGCTGGTAGTCTGGAATTGTCCGAACAATGGATAGCCAAGCGGGCGTATGCGATTGCGGATGCCCTGTTGGATCAGCGGGAATACCACCCGGATCAGGATTAAGGAGCTACCATGAGGGGGAATTTTACGAACCATAAGTGGCTTATCCATGAGCTGACAAAAGCTTTGAATGGTTCCGTCAGGCAGGAGGAGTATGTTTCTGTCCTGGCGGCCCTGTCCAGATGCCGTGATTTGCTGGAGAAGGTGTCACCAAAGATTAAAGATGCCGAACTTAAGGATGAGGTTGACCTTTACCTCAACGTCCTGAGCGGGATTGTTGAGGATATTAAAGATTATCCAACTTCTTACATTACAGATGATGATTGGAAGGGTGCTGAAAATCATTTGAGGAAGAAGGGTGTCATCAAGTGATGCTCCAGCTTGATCCGCCCCTGCCTGTAGTTACTCCGGCAGGAAAAGCCCTAGCCCATGTATTGATTGATTACGGAGCCGAGCATGACCTGCTCTGGGTTTGCTTTCAGGATAACGGGGAGTGCTGGACATGGAAGAACCAGGATATCAAAGCTGAGAAGAATATTACCTTTGGGAGAAAATGATGTACTCCACTGAGTTAATTCAACATTATAGGGAAGTAAGAAAACGCCTGCATGGGTCCCCTGTT
This sequence comes from uncultured beta proteobacterium, assembly GCA_903909925.1. Classification (GTDB taxonomy): domain Bacteria; phylum Pseudomonadota; class Gammaproteobacteria; order Burkholderiales; family Burkholderiaceae; genus Polynucleobacter. The sequence goes on from CAIVXR010000224.1 coordinate 32,579, forward strand.
AAGGTCGCACCTCCTGTTAAACAGGTTGAGCTGGTTGTTATATTGAATGAGCCACCACCTCCCCCTCCTGTAGTACCGGAACCCTCACCCATTGAGCTACAACCCATGTTTGTTCCGATCATTACCCGTAAGAACCGGATGATGGAAGTGATTAAACAAATGATTGAAGCTGAAGGCATGGTTTGGGAAAAGGTGTTTTCTTATAACAGGATCCAGAAGTACGTCATCGTACGCCGCAAAATCTGGGCATGGCTCCATAGTTGTAAGATGACCGTTATGCAGATTGCCAAGTTTTGTCGGCCTGAGAAGCCCTATGATCATACGACAGTTATTCATGGGCTAAGGAAATTTGCTGAAAACCCAGTTCAGTTGCCACCTCCCATTCTATGTGGGACAATCCCTCCCCATCAAGACAAGAACCAGATGGAGACTGCCGCACTCTGACGAAGTGCAAACAGAAAGGTTTCACGTGAAACAAGCAATTATTCCTGCCCTGGCGGCCATGGCCTGTATGTCGATCGGTACTTGGGCCTTCGAGGGAGATGACAATCCCGCAATCTTTGCACAACGAGACAAAATGGGATGGGGCAAGCAATCTGAAAACTTTGCCGGATATGGCTGGGTGGATTCTATGACCAAGAACCGCCAACAGGTTGCTCAGGAAATTGCCACCAAGGTACGATCCCGCATGGGAGCTGAATGGGTAGAACCAGCACTGAAGATTGCTAAAATAGAAAGCGGATACAGCTGTGACGTAAAAGGTCCCAAGACTGCTCATGGTAGAGCTGTCGGGCCTCTACAGGTCTTGGTCGGTAGTGCTGAAAGTCTGGGTATTAGTGCATATGAGTTGAATTCATCTTGCACAGCCCAGATCGAAGCTGGCGTCCGGCATATGGAACGGTGCGTTAAACTGGGAGCTAAAACAGCCGCCCAGATGGCATCATGCCATGTGTCAGGCAATCCGTTCAATAAGAAGCTGACCCGTAAAGCAGAACGCTATCGCCAGAAATACATCAAGATGGCAATGGCAGCAAAAGTGCCTACATGGGTAGGAACGCTCTATTACTGGTAGGCACAATGGGTATCGTTACAATAGATGGGGTGGATGTGGATCTGGATCGGCAACTTGCTGATTTGGACCGCGCCGACTGTGAAGACAGCCTGTATAAGTTCCTGCAATACGCTTGGAAATATATAGACTCTAGCACCTTTACCAACGGCTGGCCCATTGAAGCTGTAGCTGAACACCTTCAAGCGGTAACAGACGGGGATATTAAAAAGCTTATTATTAACATCCCGCCGCGTTGCGCCAAATCATCTCTGGTGTCTGTAGCCTTTCCTGCATGGGTTTGGGGTCAGCCCCGTATCTGGGACAGCCCGACTTCAGGGCCAGGTGTGCAGTTCCTTCATGCGTCTTATGCTCAGCAGCTTTCTCTCAGAGACAGCACCAAATGCCGCCGCCTGATTGAAAGCCCGTGGTATCAGCAGCTATGGGGTGATCGGTTCAAGCTCAGCTCGGATCAAAATACCAAAACCAGATTTGATAATGACCAATCAGGGTCCCGCCTGGCAACCTCCGTAGGGTCCGCCCTGACGGGTGAAGGTGGTAATATCATTGTTGTTGACGATCCCAACGCCGCCCAGGAAGCTTTCTCCGAAGCAACCATTCATTCAACTATTGAATGGTGGGATACAGCCCTGTCTACCCGTCTTAACGATCCCAAGACAGGCGCGTTTATTGTTATTCAACAAAGGCTGTCAGAAGAAGACCTGACTGGTCATATCCTATCCAAGAACAGTGATGACTGGGTGCATCTCTGCTTGCCTATGCGTTACGAATGGAAAAGACATAGTTACACTTCTATTGATTGGAACGACCCAAGAGGCATGGATACCCAAGGTAATCCCCTGGTGGCCATTGACCCTGACGGCAATCGTATACCTGTCAGCATGGAAGCCGAGAAAGAACTGGAGCGTAGGGAAGGAACCCTGCTTTGGCCTGAGCGTTTTGATGCCCGTGTGGTTGATAGTCTGGAGAAAGAACAGGGTCCTTGGACCTTTGCAGGGCAGTTCCAGCAACGCCCGGAACCAAAAGGCGGCGGTATCATCAAATCCGACTGGTGGCAGCCATGGCAAAACGAAGAATATCCGCCTATGGACCTGATTATTGCCACGCTAGATACAGCCTATACAGCCAAAACCCAGAATGATCCCTCCGCCATGACGGTATGGGGAGTGTTTACGGGTGCAAAAGCCGAAATGTCCAATAGATATATCAACAAGAACAATAAAAACCGCGATAGTGAAACCCAATCTGCCTTGTTTGATGATGCAGTAGGGACAAAGTTTGGTCGCAGATACACCGAAAACTCAGCCCCCAAAGTTATGATGATGAATGCCTGGGAGGGTCGGTACGAGCTGCACCAGCTTGTGCTGAAAGTTGCCCAGACATGCCGTGCCATGAAGGTAGATCGGCTCCTGATCGAGAATAAAGCTGCCGGACATAGCGTGGCACAAGAGATACAGCGCCTATACGGTTATGAAAACTTTGCCGTCCAGCTCTATGATCCTAAATCTCAGGACAAATTAGCCAGATTGCACTCTGTAGAGCATCTGTTTGCTGAAGGAATGATCTTCGCACCCAATAAACAATGGGCCGAGATGGTCATCAATCAGGTCTCCCAGTTCCCTAAAGGCAAACATGATGACTTGGTAGATACCGTCTCCATGGCATTAAGGCATTTACGCGAGAGCGGGGTATTGGTAAGGCAGGTTGAATGGACATCAGACATGGAGTCATCCATGATGTTCAAAGGCAACACTACTGTCCCTCTATATCCGGTTTGAAAATGCAAAGAGTTCTAGCAAATGCCATAGTTGACGTCCTTCAGGAGCCTACTCCCTTCACAATGGGTAAGTTCGAGATCAAAGTCTGGGGTAAAGAACCCTATGATTATGTTCGGCACTATGAAATCTCAGCAAAAACAGATACAGTTGCTGCTCAAGAAGGTCTTCGACGGTTTGTTGAAGAGATGGAGCAGCTTGACCCTGCAAAGGACTGACCCATGCCCATGGTTCCGGGGCTTATGCCCAATATTCGCCAGCCCCAACCCGACGCTGACCCTTCTCTTGATCCCTCTGAAATCATTATAGAAATGGTTGACGATCAGGCAGACAAGCCTGAGCTGGATATGAATGGTAATGTACTCAAGATTGAACATGCTGACGGGTCTGTCAGTGTTTCTCTTGATGGGAAGCCAATCCAGGAAGCTGAAAGCGAGTATAACGAAGAGTTCTTTGAGAACCTCGTTGATAAAATTGAAGATTCCGAGCTAAGCCGCATTGCGGACGAACTGATTCGAGGCGTCAGTGATGACATTGAAAGCCGTAGAGAGTGGATCGAGGACCGTGCGCTTGGTATCAAGCTGCTTGGTTTGAAGATCGAGATCCCGAACTTGCAGGGTGCAGCCGATGGTGCGCCTGTCGAGGGCATGAGCAAGGTTCGCCACCCCCTTCTTCTGGAGGCCGTACTTCGCTTTCAAGCTAACGCACGTTCCGAGCTGCTTCCTACCGATGGCCCAGTCAAAATCAGGGATGATGGCAACAATACGGACCTGCAAAAAGACCAACTAGCCAATTTCCTAGAGCGTGATCTGAACCATTATCTTACAACGACCGCATCTGAATATTATCCCGACACGGATCGTATGCTGCTCATGCTTGGTTTTGGCGGAACGTCTTTTAAGAAGGTGTATTTTTGTCCGTTACGAAATCGCCCCATCTCCGAAAGCGTTGATGCGGATGATTTGGTGGTTAATAATGCCGCCACGGACTTGGAAAACGCCCGCCGCGTCACCCACCGCACGTTTATGAAGCCATCCACGGTTAAAAGGCTTCAGATCCTTGGTGTTTACCGCGATGTAGACCTTTCAACGCCGTCTTCTCCGCAGTTAGACAGCGTCCAGCGGGAAAAGAACTCCGTACAAGGCATTGTAGCTGAATCCTTGCGTCCCGAAGATCGTGATCGTGAGATTTATGAGTGCTATTGCGAATTAAACATCAAAGGCTTCGAGCATAAATGGAAAGGCAAGGAGACGGGGTTAGAAATCCCGTACCGTGTGACCATTGATGTCTCGTCCAAAGAAATTTTGTCTATTGTTCGCAATTATGACGAGGAAGATGATGAGCTTCCCACCTCAAGGCGCAATTTTGTCAAATATACGTTTGTTCCGGGCATGGGTTTCTATGACATTGGCCTCCTGCACATACTGGGCAATACGACTAATGCTATTACTGCTGCGTGGCGTGAGCTTCTTGATGCTGGCATGTATGCAAACTTCCCTGGCTTCCTCATGGCCGATACTGGTGCGCGCCAGAATACAAATATCTTTCGCGTTCCTCCTGGCGGAGGCGCACTTGTTAAAACGGGTGGTATGCCCCTAAGCGAAGCCATCATGCCATTGCCATACAAGGAGCCATCAGGAGCCTTGATGACGCTGGTAGACAACATCGCCCAGACGGGTATGCGTATTGGCGGCGTATCCGAGCAGCAGGTTGGCGAAGGCAAGAGCGAAATGCCTGTTGGCACAACGCTGGCAATGCTTGAGCAGGCCGCCAAGGTATTAAATGCCGTTCACAAAAGGCTTCATTCTGCTCAGTCAGAAGAGTTCGAGCTTATTGTACGTACATTTAAAGAACACCCAAGCGCTTTCTGGCAACGGAACAAGAAGCCTGCCTATCAGTGGGACGAAGAAACATTCCTGGCGGCCATTAACAACTGCGATTTTGTTCCTCAAGCTGATCCAAACACAGCCTCTCAAGCCCAGCGCCTTGTTAAGATCAGCGCCTTAAAGCAACTTCAACAAGCCAATCCGGGATTGTATGATGCGGTAGCTGTTGAGACAGCTTCCTTGCAGGCGCTTGGATGGAACAACCCGCAACAGTTCCTTGCCCCGCCTGATCAGCGTAACAAGCCCTCGCCAGAACAACAGAAGGCTATGTCTGACGCCCAGAACGATGCCAAGAACTCTGATGCCCGTATGTTGGATAGCCAGACACGCGCCAAGGAGTCTGAAGCCAAGATTGTTCTGGATCAGCAACGCGCACAAATGGATGCCGCCAAGACCCAAGGCAACATTATGCGTAATTCTCAAACTTCAGATGACAAAGAAAAAGATCGGCAATCCAACGAGCGTATTCAATTGCTCGACTTTGCCCAGGATCTTGTCAAAAACCCAGAGGCTCTTCCAATGATTGAGCCAATTATTGCACCAGCCCTTCAGCAATTGGGCGTTGGCGGTCTTAAGCCGCCAGGCATGGGAGGTTAACTATGGCTGATCGCAAAGCAGTAACGCCTCGCTCCATGGCGGCCCAGATCCAAGGCCCGGAAAGTCGTCCTGGCTATCAGGAATATGTGTCCGATCCCCGCAATCAAGATGCAGCAATAGAAGCTGCATTAAATATTGCAGGATTATTTCCGATGCTGAGCGGATTGAGGCTTCCGGGAATCTTGCAAGCCGCCAAGAGATCGTCAGATCTAGTTCGCGCTGCTAATAAAGCGGATCAGTATTTCCGGCCAGATACACCGCGTCCTAACTCGATGCAGCCTGAAGAAATGCTGCGTACAGAGCAGATTCCTACGGTTCGCCCCAAAGAACTTACGTATGATGCAAATTATCGCGATCCTGCTTACTTTGGAAAACGCACCGAGCCAGACCCTCGCCTAGTTGCTGGCGATGAAGGGTTTGGTTCAAGCGCCGCCAATCTTGGCAAAAATCAAAACATGTCCCGTCAAGCTGAACAAGATTTTGTTCGAGATCAGCTCGCCCGTATGGGGGATGAAGGCAATGTAGGGCCTTTAAATGAGCTTTTGCGCCGACAAATCAATGAGGCGGCGGATCGAAACTATTCTCAAAATCAATTGTCTACTCTTGAAGGCGAAGGCGGTGTTACTGCTGATGCCATTCAAGCAGCAAAGGACTTGCACAATAACCGCATAGCTAAAGAGCAAGCCATTAGAGAAGCTGAAGTAGCTCGGTGGGAAGACGAAGGCGGTGGCATGGCCCACAGCCGCGTTCCTCCTGTATTCACCCGTGATTTTACCATGGGCGAAACAGTTCCAATGACGCATGGTATCCTGCAAGGAAAACCCTATTATGGGCCGCTTGCTACCCGCTCATCAACCGAAATGGTAGGCACTCTTGGACCAGAAATTACACCTGAAATTGCCGCAGCTCTCAATGCTGCAAAAGGCGCGGGTAATGCTAATCTTCCTTTACTTGCTGCCCTCGGACTTGGCGGTTTTGGTGGCGGTTACGCTCTTAGCCAGCTTTACGGTGGCCAACCTGGCGCAGCAGTACCTCCCTCTGGTGGCCCAATCCCTCAAGAAACTAACGCATCGCAGCCTCAAGGCCGCAGCGTAGCACCATCAGCTCGTCAGCCACTTAATTTACCGCCAGACGCTCCTGACGGGTTTGTATTAACGCGTGACGCAGAAGGAAAACGGGCTAGTCCTGTAATCCAACAAGCTATAGAAGCAGCTTTTCAAAGCGCGGCCAATCGACAAGAAGCACCTAAGGCCCCAGAACGCACTACTATTGACTGGGGCGATCCTAATCGTGCATCCGACTTCTTCCGTGCATCAAAGCAAATGCAAGAAGCCATCAATGCAGGTAAAGATGTCGGGTACTACGGACAAAAAGAAAAACGTGGCGGATCTGTAGAAAAGAAGCCTGATTCGGTTCACAAAGCTCTTGAGATTATTCACCACCTTATTACTCGGTGACATCATGCGGGACAAAAGCAAGGTTGTAAGAACTGCCCTGCGAGCTGCCAAGCGCCGCCGCTATGATATTGGCGGTATTGCTGACCCATATGGAATGATGGAAACAGAAGAAGAACTGCGTAAGAAAAACCCGCTGTATCAAAATACGGGTGACTTAGGATTTTTAAATCCGCATCCTTATGATCCAGCCACAGATCCAACAACACTTGGCACAAATACCAACGCTGGACAGCTTGGTACTGGCCTCCCTAACGGCTTTGGCGGCGCGCTTACACCGACAGGTCCGAAAGGAAACGATCTAGTTCCTTACGATAATTCAAACTACCAGCCAGGAGCGGTACAAACATTTGGTCTTCCGACCAATGATTTTGTTGCATACAATAATGCAAATTATCAGCCCGGAGCTGTTCAATCATTTTCCCTTGCGCCTCCCTCGTCCACGGCATTAACCTCTACCCCAGCCCAAGTAGCAGCGTTAAATGTCGCAACAAATCCAAATCAAATGTTTACGGATAGCGGCAAAATTACAAGTCATTTTAACGAACCGTTGCCCGGCTATCTGGGGCCTCTACAACAGGCTTTTGTTGACGAATCAAAAGCAGCGATGGCCGCATATGGTAATTTGGCAGATACTTTTGCTGCAAACCAAACAGCAACACCTACTGCTGCAGAAGTAGATCAAAGTTTGCCCGGTGCTGTTGCAGGGGCAAATTTAGCTGGAACATTTGATCCTATGGCATCTCAAGATGTTTTGGGCGATGTTTCACATGGAGCATTTGGTTTATCAGGCCCGATGGGTCTTTCAAATGCCATGCAAGAAACCAACGAACAGGTTGATGCACAAGAAGCTGAACAAGCAGCAGCAGAGCAAGCAGCAGCAGAGCAAGCAGCAGCGGAACAGGCTGCCGCAGCAGAAACAGAAAATGCCGGATCTGAAACTGAAAACGGTGGCCCTGAAGAAGGTGGCGGCGCGCCTGAAGGTGGCGGTGGTGGTGCGCCTGAAGGTGGGGGCGGCGGGCCAGATGAAAAGCGCGGCGGGCGTATTCACATGCGCCATAAATATGATGTTGACTATCCTTTGGACAAGGACAGAGATAACAAACTTACATACATGAAGCCCAAAGAGTTCTTAAAGAAAGCCCGTCCACTTAATATGGACAAGGATGACAAGAAGGACATTAAGGGTTTCAAGCACTCAATAGAAAATGGCCACAAGCTCGATCCTCTGGCGCTTTACCCTCATAACAGGGAAAACGGCAGGCACAGGGCGGTTGCTGCTAAAGAATTGGGAATTAAAGAAGTTCCGGTTCACAATTATCGGAAAGAAGCCCATGGTGGCTCTATTGTGGACAAGGCACTTATGTTAACTTCGCGTAGGCTTTCTGCTGCCAAAGCCCCCAAATAGGGCAGCGCCGGGGACGCCCGGAAACTCCTTGGAGTACATTATGTCTGAGATGGCAAAAAAGGCCCGTGCGGCCATGAAGGCGAAAGCCAAAAGCATAACCACTGATCCACACCAGAAAGTTGATTCCTCAACTTGGACACCCCCTGAGCCTTTGGAGACAACGGCTAAAACTGGGATGCGTCCTGTCAGCCGCCGTGCCTACAAGAAGGGCGGCAAGGTTGAAGGTGCTAATGCTAAGGCTAACATGGGCAAAAAGGCTCGTGCCTCTGGCGGCCAAACCATGGCTAATGATTGGATCAATCGTAATGCCAAAGAAGCCAATGAGCTTCGCCCTGGCATCAAGCACGTTGGCGGCATGAAGAAGGGTGGCCGAGCTGCCCATGCAACAAAAGGCTTTGTCCCACCCAAGAACCCGCCTCTTCCTCCCGTTCGCCCAAAGGATCTAGACGATGGTCCTGTTGATGCCAATATGCTCAACAAGCTGACCACACCTGAGTACCGCAATGCTTTGGAAAACAAATCACCTCAGCCTACCGATCTGTATGATGCCGATCAGGTAAAAGCTTTGGAGCGTGGCACTAACAAGCGCGGTGGCCGCACAGGAAAGGTCCGTGGAGGCGAACTTAATTATGCGCAAAAACGATTACTTACAGGTAGCGACAAATCTAAAAAACGATTGGAACGCATTTTTAGGGCAAGCGATTACGCAACAAAAAATGCCACTAATGACATGTATCCAGGTGGATGGAAAAACCCTAAATACCGGGATCCAGTTTCAAACTTTCTAGATACTTCCAAATTTGATGATATTGCTTCCCAGACCGACCAAGCCCGCAAAAACTATAAAACTGATTCAGCAACGGTGGACCCGACATTTAAAGATTGGTCCGGCAAAATGAAGGACGAGATGGGGGCAAAAAAAGGTGGCCGTATTAGACGCATGGATGGCGGCATGATGCCTCCTCCCGGCATGGCTCAACCCATGGACCCTCGCCTTGGGATTGTAAAACCAAAGGCCATGAATTTCACCAATAACCCTGTTGTTCCCGGCCAGAAAAAAGGCGGCAAAGTCGAGAAGCATGAGGATGTGAAGGAAGACAAAGCCCTCATCCGCAAGATGGTAAAGCCTTCTGCCCGCACAGGCAAATTGGGCGGCGGTTTGTTGTCCGATCCAGCTTTCATGCAAGGTATGACTGCAATGCGCGCACATGCAGCTAACCGAAAAGATGGCGGTGACGCTGAGAAAAAGGAAAAAAAGTCAGAGAAGCGTGAGAAACGCGCTAATGGCGGCGGCATCTTCTCTGGACCTAGTTATCCTGGCAAGGTTCCTGGCGTAACTGGTGGTCGCATTGCCCGTGCTTCTGGCGGCAAGACAAAAGGCAAGACCGACATTAACATCATCATCAATGGTGGCGGCAAAGATCAGGGGCAAATGGGCGGTATGCCTGGTATGCCTCGTCCGATTGGTATGGCTGGCGGTATGCCTCCGCCTCCACCTCCCGGACCAATGCCTCCTCCCGGCATGATGGCTGGCGCACCTCCTATGCCTCCAATGCCCGCTGGTGGTCCTCCCGGCTTGCCTCCGGGCATGATGCCTCCAGGTATGCCTCCAAGTGGACCTCCATTGCAGCGTAAGTCAGGTGGCCGCGCTTACCATTCAGCTAAAGACATGGATGCAGGTGCTGCTTCTGGCGAAGGGCGTTTGGAAAAGACAGAAATTGCCAAGTTCCAGCGCAACAAACGCAAGGCTGGTGGCCGCACGTATCGGTCCTACAAAGACATGGATGCCGGCGCTGCATCAGGCCTCGGTCGATTAGAAAAGACTGAGATAGCTGCACACAAAGGATAACTTACGGAAGTTGCTCATCCGTAAGCTAGGGGTGGGAATGTGGTCCCCCTGCATTTCCACCCCGTTACTAATTGGGGGATAGCGTCTAAGGGGGACGGTATGTTGACGCACCAAGCATTTTACGATGCAGAGCTTAGAAAGCTTATTTCTGATGAAATCGAGAGACGGAAAAACAACCTCGTGGCCGGACATCAGGCTAAGGGGTTTGATTTTCCTATGTTCAAACACCATGTTGGTATTATCGAAGGACTTCAGGTAGCCCTAGGGCTATGTGACGAGGCCGAAAAGAAGGTCAACCAAACGTACAGATAAGGGGGATATAATGCCGTATATGCGAATGACACATGATGTAGATCCAGCAAAAAAGCTAGTTGAAGAACTGGGTGATATATCTGAAATTGAAATCTTTAATAATCACATTCTGGTGGCAGTGTATCTAAGGCCAGAAAAGACCCAATCAGGCATTTTCATGCCGGATAAGCATCGAGAAGAAGATAAGTACCAGTCAAAAGTAGGTCTTGTTGTCAAGAAAGGCCCATCTGCCTTTGTTGATGCCGGAGAAAACTGGTTTAAGGACGTAAATATAAGTCTTAATGATTGGATCATGTACCGCGCTACAGATGGGTGGAGCATTACGGTTAATAATGTCTTGTGCCGTGTGTTGGAAGATACGTCTGTAAAGGGCCGTATCCCGCACCCAGATTCCGTTTGGTAAGGAGAACACAATGTCTGGAATAGATGGCGATATTGAAATTGAAATTGAAAATACTCCAACAAAGCCTGATGAAATTAAGGTTGTTCATGCTGAAGATCTTTCTGTTGCTGTTGAAAGTGATGACAGTGAAGGGGAAACTGATGTAGAAAAAGCCCTTAAAAAAATGGACAAAAAGCTAAAACGCGAGCGTAAGGCTCGTGAAGAAGCTGAAAAATATGCCCAATATGTTGCTCAACAGGCAAATCAGGCATTTGCGGAAGTGGGGGACACCCAGCTTCATTTAGTTTCCAATGCTTTAGACACAGTAAAACAGGAAAATAACATCCTAAAAGCCCATTTGGCTGATGCTACAGCGTCTGGTGACTATGCCCGTATGGCAGAAATTCAAGAAGCCATGAGCATGAACGCTGTTAAGCTCAATCAACTTGAGCAAGGCAAGCGGGAAATGGAGTCCCGGCCTAAGCAGCAGAACTATGTGCCGCCACCACCATCCCGTCCGAAGTCAGCTGATCCTTTAGATGATATTATTGCAGCTGTAACCCCAGCTTCTGCCAAGTGGCTGGAGAGAAACCGCGATAATATTAAAGACCAGAATGACATTAACGACATGTTTAACGCCCATAATTCGGCTGTTAACCGTGGAATTAAGCCGGACACGGAAGCCTATTTCCGATTTGTTGAAAATCGGCTTGGGATTACCGGATATGAAGGAGAATCTTCAGTGCCATCAACCCCAACACCGCAAAAGAAGTCTGCGCCACCCTCTGCACCTGTTACCCGCAGTGGAAATGGTACAGGAACGCGGCCTAATGTTGTCCGTTTATCCAGCGATGAGCGGGAAATAGCCTCCACGATGGGGATGACTGAACAAGAATACGCTCTTAACAAGTTTGCTTTGCAAAAAGCAGGCAAATTACCAAATTGAGGAGGCTTAAATGGCTGAAGTAAAAGCAGGTGCGCGCCGTAGAGGGCGTCCAGTCCGTACACTGGCGGCAAAAGGCCCTGAAATAGTAGAGATTGCAGTTGAACCTGTGTCAGAGCGTCCTTCTATGCGGGCTAAAATGAGAGAAGATGACCCAAGAGCTGCCGCAACACGCCGTGCAGCCGAAATTATGGGCAATCTAGGCAATCTAGACACTGGATCTGATGAATTTTACGTAGATCCAAACAGCGTCCCCGATGGTTGGACATATGAATGGAAGCGCAAAACTGTGATGGGTCAGGAAGATCCTGCCTATCAGGTTTCGCTTGCAAGAACTGGCTGGGAACCTGTTCCGACCAAGGCTCACCCTGAGATGATGCCCGGAAATGGTAATCATCCGATCATTGAGCGTAAGGGTCAGATCCTGATGATGCGTCCTCAGGAAATTACGGATCAGGTACGTTATATTGATTCGCAACGGGCTAAGGGGCAGGTTCAAGTTAAGATTGAGCAGCTTGCCGGAACACCAGAAGGTGGCTTGGGGCATCGAAATCACCCTAGCGTTAAGCCAAAAATCAGTAAATCATACGAAGCTATCCCTGTTCCAAAAGATTAAATGGAATAAATAGAGTTAGTTGAGGGGTCGCTTATAGGCGGCCCCTTTACATTTGAAATTTAATTGTAGATATTTGTTGCGGACCCGTATGGGGCTGCCTCCCCCGGCGTGGAGGCTCAAACTTCCTGTTCCTAGCTACCCCGGCGTGTAGTGATGGGACTTCTTGTAAAAAGGAGA
>CAIVXR010000225.1 GCA_903909925.1 uncultured beta proteobacterium
ACGCCTTCGGGGTAGTTTTTTAACCAAGGTTTAGAGCTGTCTGAACTCATGTCTCTATTTAACTTAGAAGTTGCTTTAATTGCGTAATAAATAAATCTTGTCCGTGATTGACTTTTTGCTGCCACTCATTAGCAGAGCTCTCATTCGCGTCATCGGTGATGTATTTATAAGAATGCCATGGTATCTGATGATTGCTGGCTATACAGGCTATTGCAAATAGCTCCATATCAACCACATCAACGCCTTGCTCAAGTAACCAGAGATCAGTAGTAGTGACAAAGCTATCGCCTGATCCACAAACATGCTTTCCTGACGAGAAGTATTCATATGGCTTATTACAAAAGGGTGTTTTTCCACGCGGCGCAAGAGGTTCGGCCATCATGTCACGTTGAATCACTTTCCCAATCTCTAACAACCCCTCTAGCTTGGGATTTATTTTTCCTGCAGTACCGAAGTTGATGATCTTGCGAGGGTTAAATTGATCAATTGCTTTGATGCTCGCCAGCGCCGCATTAATCTTGCCTAGACCAGAGTAAATAATCTCCACCCCAGCTGGAAGTACATCGCGCTTGAGCTCTGATTCCAATGCGGTGATAATGAGGAGATCTGTTTTCATGTCTGCCATTAATGAATTTATTAGATTATCTACCCGGAGTGCCCAATTTTCCCAAACCCGGAATTTTGTTTAGGGACATTTCTCCCCTGCTTGCAAATCCCGCTGCTTTTGCAGAGGCTATCGCGCAAATGGAGAGCTTAGCTAGTAAATTCGACTACACCCATATTTTAGGTATTGAATCCCGTGGATTCATTTTTGGCTCTGCCCTGGCCCATCATGCCCATAAAGGCCTAGCGCTGGCCCGAAAACCCAATAAACTTCCTTTAGCGACCCATAAAGAATTTTATGGTCTGGAATATGGCACAGATTCTTTAGAGATCCAACAATCTAGCATTCCGCAAAATGCCAAGGTTTTACTAATTGATGATGTATTGGCTACCGGGGGAACGCTCATTGCTGCTCATAAATTATTGAGTAGCGCGGGCTTTGAAGTCAGTGGCGCCATTACTTTGCTAGAAATTACAGCTTTGAACGGCAAACAATTACTTGACCAACATGGTATCGCCAATAGATCAGTATTAGTTAGCTAAATTAGATTAGTCTTTGGGCGCTTTTTAAAAGCTTCATGGCGCCCCAACCTACAGCGAGCACTTTACTAGCTAACTTGGGTTTGAAGTGGACTAATGCTGCAAATGCACTAGTCCAGAGGATCGGATTATTTTTTAAGAAATGAAAAGTATCGACCCCTTTATCAGCCCATGAGAGTGGCTTCTCCCAAGTCTCAAAGTGTTCGCCAAATTCTTTACGCTCACGATTAGCCTGTATTTTGAGCTCTTGCTGACGAAGCTCTAGGTTTTTTAATGTGTCGCTCATTTTGAGAGCGCCTCGCGGTCTTTGGCGAGTTCTGCGATTGAGGCCTCAAACAGTTTAGGCATAGTGCGTAGTGATTGCATGATCAATACCGCCAGAATGAGACCGATAGAAAGGAAGGCGCCAGTAAGTAAACCTAGGGCTGTCATACGGTCAGACTCCCAGCTATAGATCACAATAAATAGTGCCAACATCACCAGTCCAAAAAATAAGAAAAATAAAGCGCTGATAATCATCACTAGCAAACCAATAAATTTACTTCTAGCGATTTTTACATCAACTGAGATTAACTCTAGGCGTGTTTGAGCGATGGATGCGCCAGTAGAGACGAGATTCTTGATGGAGGAAAGTAAATTTTCTTGGGACATATGATCTTAGCGACGGCGAATAAATAAGCCAATTAATAATCCAAGCCCAGCAGCAACTCCTACCGCCTCCCATGGATTACGATGTACAAAGTCATCTGCACCTTGGGCAACTTCTTTAGCCTTATCTGTAAGAACGCCTTCAAGACCAGAGATACTTTCTTTTGCGCCCGCAATCGTTTCTAAAGCCTTAGATCGAATCGATCCAATAGCACCATCAACCTGGCCTTCAGTTGCCTGAATCAAAGCCTCAGCATCAGCCATCAGGGCCTTAAATTCGCCAATTAACTGATCGGAACTTGCTAGAGCCGACTCTGTTGCAGTGTCTGATTTTTGTAGTGTCATTGGAATGCTTACCTGATTAAGTTAGCTCTATTCTAAGCATTTCTGTGGTGGGTGCCCAGCAATAAAACTGTCATCCCGGCGTTGCCCTCTTTGAAGCGCTTTAAATATCTTTTAAGGCCTGGGCGCCGCTTTAATAATGCCTGGTAAGCTTCACTTCCGTAGCCTACATTCTCGCCAAAGAAATATTCATCAACACGATCTGAATAGCGATTATTTTCCAGGGCATCATGAAGCGCCCATTTGATACGACCGCCCTCTCCGCTTGATCCATACCCATGGATGAGGATGATGGCTTTAATTCCCAGTTCTGAACATTTGCGTAACTGCTCTGTTAAGAGCTCCAATGCTTCCTCAACATGAGGACTACCTTGTTTAATATTTATCTCGATCGTATCGCTACTCAATGTAGGCAGATCGTCAGAACCACAATACGGACACTGATTAAACAATGCCCGCGCATTCCCACAATGTGGGCACTGTGCAGTAAACGCCACTTTCAGTGGTCTAGAGGACTGCTATCATTAGGAGCAGTACTTCGCTTCCACGATGGCCGGATCAATTGATTTGTCA
>CAIVXR010000226.1 GCA_903909925.1 uncultured beta proteobacterium
CAACCTGGGAAGAGGCTTTGGAGCTGGCTGGCGGTGGTCTGAAGAAACTCAAAGATCAGCATGGCTTAAAAGTATTGGCTGGCTTTGGTTCTGCTAAAGGCAGTAATGAAGAAGCTTATTTATTTCAAAAGCTAGTACGCACTGGTTTTGGTAGCAATAACGTAGACCATTGCACCCGTCTTTGCCATGCATCTTCTGTAGCTGCATTGCTCGAAGGCGTTGGTTCTGGCGCAGTAAGTAATCAAGTCAATGATGTTGAGCACTCGAGTATGATTTTCTTAATTGGATCTAATCCAACAGCAAACCACCCAGTAGCTGCCACCTGGTTCAAGAATGCTGCTAAACGGGGTGCTAAACTTGTCTTGTGTGATCCACGCATGACTGAGCTTAGTAAGCATGCATGGCGCACGCTGCAGTTTAAGCCCGATACTGATGTGGCGATGCTCAATGCCATGATCTACACCATCATTGAAGAAGGTTTAGCAGATCAAGAGTTCATTCAGAATCGTGCTAGTAACTTTGAAGCCTTAAAAGAAAATATCAAAGGCTATAGCCCTGAAGCGATGGCGCCTATCTGCGGTATTCCAGCAGAGACCTTGCGTGAGGTGGCTAGAGAGTTTGCAACTACCAAATCAGCGATGATCTTGTGGGGCATGGGTATTAGTCAACACGTTCATGGCACTGATAACGCACGTTGCTTAATTGCGCTTGTCAGTATTACTGGTCAAATTGGTAAACCGGGTTCTGGTTTGCATCCATTGCGCGGTCAGAATAATGTGCAGGGTGCTAGCGATGCTGGATTAATCCCGATGATGTTCCCAAATTACCAACGGGTTGATAATCCAGTAGCGCATGCTTGGTTCGAGAAGTTCTGGGGCACACCGCTTGATAAAAAGCCAGGCTATACCGTAGTAGAAATCATGCATAAGATCACAGCGCCTGATAGTGATCCCGATAAGATTCGTGGCATGTATGTTGAAGGTGAAAACCCTGCAATGAGCGATCCGGATTTAAATCATGCACGTCATGCCTTGGCTTCTCTAGAGCATTTGGTTGTACAAGATATCTTTATGACAGAGACAGCCTTGCTCGCAGACGTAGTTCTGCCAGCCAGTGCTTGGCCAGAGAAGGTTGGTACAGTTAGCAATACCGACCGTATGGTCCAGATGGGTAAAAAAGCGATTGAGCCTCCTGGCGATGCAAAGCCAGACTTATGGATCATTCAGGAAATTGCTAAGCGTATGGGCCTGAATTGGAATTACCAAGGCCCTGATGATGGTGTGGCAGCAGTCTATGACGAAATGCGTCAAGCCATGCATGGTGCCATTAACGGTATTACTTGGGAGCGCTTGGAAAAAGAATCGAGCGTGACTTATCCATGCCTTTCTGCGCAAGATCCTGGTCGCCCCATCGTATTTGATGACTCCTTTGCGACTGCTGATGGCAAGGTCAAGCTGGTACCAGCAGATATCATCCCTGCCAATGAAAGACCAGATGCCGAGTATCCATTTGTATTAATTACTGGTCGTCAATTAGAGCATTGGCATACCGGCAGTATGACTCGCAGAGCAACGATCTTAGATGCTATTGAACCAATGGCTACTGTCTCGATGCATGGCGAAGATATGACTCAGCTTGGTGTTAGTGCTGGTGATGTGATTACCGTTCAATCTCGACGTGGTGAGGTAGGTATTCATGTGCGTAGAGATGATGGCACTCCAAGAGGAGTAGTGTTTATTCCGTTTGCCTACTATGAAGCAGCGGCAAACTTGATCACCAATTCTGCTCTAGATCCTTTTGGCAAGATTCCAGAATTTAAGTATTGCGCAGTCAAGATTGCTAAGGGTGGGCAGGCGGCTAAGGTAATGGGTTACGGTACTAATGATCCTAATCAGCGGGTAGTCGTTCCCACAACCTAGTTTATTAGATTGATTAAAGCCGCCTTAGGGCGGTTTTTTGTTTAGGCAACCCTTTCTTCATTGTTACTACTTTTGTAGTAAAATTACGTCAACGGGGGGCTTTATGGGAATGCCAGTAAGAATTGATGATGATTTATATGAGTTGGCAAAGTTGGAGGCCAAGGCTGAACATCGCACTATTGCCGGTCAAATAGAGTTTTGGGCAAAAGTAGGCCGTGCCGCAATCGATAATCCTGATTTACCTGTGTCTTTCATTATCGAGTCGTTAGCCTCATTAGCGGAGCCACGTGAAAATGGGACTCCATTTATACCTCGCTCAAGGAAGCTTTAATGGCGTACGCAGTTATTCAAATGCGCCGATTTGCAAGACAATACAAAAAACTAAATGACAAAACTGCTAAAGATGTTGACGAAGCTGTAGTCAAAATCTCAGAAAGACCCCTCATTGGCGAGAGAAAAAAGGGCGATTTGTCTAAATTATGGGTTTTTAAGTTTAAGAGCAACAACCAGCTTTATTTGCTAGGCTATTCGATTGATGATGGTCTAAGACTTATTTATCTGGACTCTATTGGTCCTCATGAAAACTTCTATAGAGATATTAAAAGATAAGTGAGCAAAGTGCCTTATCGCCCAGTAGAATTAACCCTCCATGGCCGACTCAAAACCAAATCCCTCTCAAGCGCAAGCTGAGTTACCTGTCCTGATCATTGGCGCAGGTCTTGCCGGTTTAACCGTTGCCTTGCATATGGCTGAATCTCAGCCAGTGATTCTGATGGCTAAGCGAGGTTTAGGTGAAGCGGCTACTGCCTGGGCACAGGGCGGCATTGTTGGAGTCGTCGATAAAGAACATGACAGTATTGATTCTCATGTGGCAGATACTATTGATGCAGGTGCCGGGCTCGTAGTTGAATCTACTGCACGCTATATCGCCGAAGAAAGTGCTGATGCCATTAAATGGTTAGTAGAGCAGGGTGTCCCATTTACGGCTGATGAAACTGGTCCAATGGGATTGCATCTTACTCGTGAAGGTGGCCATAGCCATCGTCGTATTGCTCACGCTGCTGATGCAACGGGTAAGGCAATTCATGAAGTGTTATTAGATAAAGCAAGGGCTCACAAAAATATTCAAATCCTGGAGCACTGGATTGCGCTTGATCTGATTACTAATCGCCATCTTGATGCAAAGACACAGCGCACTAAACC
>CAIVXR010000227.1 GCA_903909925.1 uncultured beta proteobacterium
GATTGCTTTTTGGCCTATGCTGATCTACGCAGGATCACTATGGGGCGTAGGTCTTGGTGGTGGCTACCTCATGGGCTTTAATGTTTTTGGCAATGTCCCCACCTTCTTGCAAGGCGCAAATGGTTTCTGGGCGGGCAACAGCATCAGTCTTGGATTAGCTGCCTGCTTCTTACTCTATCTCTTTAGAAAAACAGCGGAGCGCTATGAAAAAACGCATCCGCCGCTTGCAGTATAGAAAGTGAGAGCTTTTCAAGTCTTAGCGATAGCTAGGAACCTGATTTCCTTTGGAGTACATACACTGCTGGTATGCAATGTTATATTGGGTTTGAGCTTGGTTTTCTTTTCCGGATGCATTCATAGCACCGATTGCCGCGCCACCTAATAAGCCAACGCCAGCACCAGTTCCCACATTAGTATGACTACCACCGCCAATCACTGCTCCAGCAGCAGCGCCTAAGGCAGCAGCTACGGCAGCACTAGTAGCCGCATCCTTTAATGCGGCATTGCCACTATCTTTAATGGAGTTAGCTGCAAAGCCACGGCACTGTTGATCTTCCTGCTGAAATACTTCGAAAGGTTTACCTTCGCGCGGCATGATGGTAATTGTCGGGCCAGTTGGCGCAGATACGCATGCGCTTAATGACGCAAGAGCAGATGCAATTAATACTGTGTGGCTAATAAATCGTTTCATATCAAACCTTAAAATATTCAGAATCATTTTTAGTGTTGCGGCCGTTTAGGCTGAGCACTACTAGTTGGTGGCATTGCAGGTTCTGTTTGCCAGCCAGTAGAGCACTCTTGCACATATGGAAAATACTGGGCACTAGCTTGGCAGTAATACCAAACTGCGGGCTGCGGTTGTGCTGCCAAAACCATAGGCTGAGGAGGCGGTATATAAGTTACCACTGGAGGAGCATAGTAACCTTGATAAGGTCCGTAATAAGGACCTCCATAAGCCCAATTACCTCGCCATCCTGGACCCCAGCCATTACCCCATCCTGGGCCGTAAGCTGCCGGACGCCAGCCTCCACCATAACCGCCGCCCACAGATACATTCCAGCCTACATGACCCGCTTGGGCAATCACTGGTGAAGCTAGCAATAAAGTGGCTAAGAAAACTCCTAAGATACTGAATTTATTAGTTTGTTTCATAATCGACCTCCTCAATTTGGCCTTGTACTTCTCCGAAACTCTCATTTAATTTTAATTAGCTTCACTATCAATAACGCCTCAAATACAGTTTAGCTGACAAGAAAATCAGAAATTATGGCTCTACTTTAGCGCCAGACTGCTGAACTACTCTACTCCACTTGCGGGACTCTGCAACCATCAATTTAGACAGGTCTTGCGGGCTACCGGGGGCAGGTTCTAGACCGCTTGCCAAGAGTCGATTTTTAACCTCTGGGTTTTCCAAGGCCTGTCTAGTTAACTGGTTAAGACGCCTTTGAATAACCGGGGATAAATTTGCTGGCGCCATCAATGAAAACCACGAAACGGCTTCAAATTTAGGTAAACCTTGCTCTGCCAAAGTAGGAATCTCTGGGGCAGCTGGTGAACGCTTTAAGGTTGTGACACCTAAAGCCTGTACCTCCCCCGCCCTAATCAATGGCAAGGAGGAAGATAAATTATCAAAGAGCATCGAAATGCGCCCACTGACTAAATCAGGCAATGATTGAGCGCGCCCTTTATAGGGAATATGGCGAATATCAATTCCGGCAATTTCTTTAAAGAGCTCGCCAGACATATGCAAAGAAGTGCCGATGCCAGAAGAACCAAAAGTTAATTTATTTGGCTTCGTTTTTGCAAGCTCAATCAATTCTTGAACATTGCTAACGCCCAACTGTTTATTCACAATCAAGACATTGGGAGTGCTTGCTAAGAAACTAATCGGCGTGAAATCTTTGATAGGATCAAAAGCCATTCTTTCATAAAGAGTGCCATTAATCGCATGAATCCCCACGGTGCCAATCAGTAAGGTATAGCCGTCAGGATCGCTCTTCGCAACTAAATCTGCGCCAATATTGCCGCCATAGCCTGGACGATTCTCAACAAGTACTGGTACACCAAGCTTTCTCTGCCAATTTTCAGCCAACACTCGTGCCAAGATATCAGGCGCACCACCAGGGGTAAAGGTCACAATGATCCGAATGGCTTGCGTAGGCCAAGCAGTCTTTATTTGTGAATGGGCACTAGATACACCAAGTGAAATAAAAACAAGAACGAAGAGGCTTTTGATTAGCCTTAAAAATAACATCATTACCTTAGTAAAAACGGAATCATTTGCGCAAGCAAAGCTAACTCCTGCATTGCATAGGAGGATTCTAGCGCAGACGGCCTAAATTAAAACTAAATTAACCTATAGTGGTGAAGGGATAAAGCGATTACTCAGCCCCTAGAATTTAAAAACTCCACTACTGTTTTTATAAATAGATCTGGTACTTCCACATGGGGGACATGACCAACATTATCAATAGGCACTAGTTTTGCATTCGGTATTGCAAGCTGCGCTTTTTTGCCTAGCTCTGGAAAATTACCCAAAGACTTCACAGCCTCTGGAGGAGCAAAGCGGCGCCCAAAGACCGTTCTATCTTTTTGACCAATCACCAATAACACTGGCATCTTTAATTTCGGTAAATCATTTACGACTGGTTTTTCTGCAATCATCTGATAAGTTAGGACTGAGGTTTTGGCATAAGCAGGATAGTCGCTCCCTTTTTGTACGCGTACATAAACCTCTACAAACTTTTCATAACTGGGTTGCCAAGTTGGAAAGTAGCTTTGCAAGAAACGGCGATAAGTCACTTCTGTCTGCGCCATTTCTAACTTGAGTAAATTATCATTTTGCTGCGGTGGAATATCTTTACTGTAGTCCTCAAGACCTAAAGGATTTTCAAGAACCATTTTCTGTACCAGATTTGGGTACAAGCGGGCAAAGCGCACGCCAACCATGCCGCCCATCGAATTTGCAATCACCGAAACCTGCTTGATGTTGAGTGACTTTAATAAGGCCTTGGTATTGGCGGCTAGATCATCAAAGTGATATGCCACATCTGGCTTAGAGGACTTACCAAACCCAATTTGGTCTGGCGCAATCACACGATACCCAGCTTGTGTTAAGCCCGCTATTGTAGGGGCCCAATAATCGCTTGAGAAATTCTTGCCATGAAATAAAAGTACTACACCCTTTTGCTGTCCAACAGCAGATACATCCATATAAACCATCGTCGCAGGCCGACCTTGCAAACTCGTCTTAAACTCTTGAGTTGCATACGGATAAGGCCAGGTACTTAAACGTAGATCTAATGGTGCGGCATTAGCATAAAGACTAGTTAGAGCTGGAGTGCTGACGACGGCCTGCTCTGTACTGGCGCATGAAGCTAATAATAGAGATGCAGCACAAACTAACGCAATACTCCTGAGTGGCAACTTGATCGAGGTCATATTCATTAGAGAATCTTCGTTTTGAGATTAGTTAAACCTGCAACGCTTCCCTCAAGTACGTCGCCCTTCTTTATTGGACCAACGCCAGCAGGAGTGCCGGAGAAAATTAAATCACCAGGCTCTAAAGTAAACAAAGTAGAAAGATAAGCAATCGTATCGGGCACATTCCAAATCAACTGGTTTAAGTCACCCTCTTGGCGCACTTCGCCATTAACGACAAGCTTGACGGCACCCTTGCTTGGATGACCGCAGGTAGTTACCGGAGTAATTTCTCCGCAAGGCGCTGCTTGGTCAAATGCCTTTCCTGTATCCCAAGGACGTCCCATTTTCTTAGCCTCACCCTGCAAATCACGCCTTGTCATATCTAAGCCAACGCCATAACCATAAATATGGTCTAAAGCTTGATCAGCTGGGATATTTGCTCCACCTTTGCCAATAGCAACAACCATTTCGATTTCGTGATGTACATCCTTCGATAAATTGGGATAAGCCATGTCTTTGCCATCGGTCACGATCGAGTTTGCTGGCTTCATAAAAAAGAATGGTGGCTCACGATCTGGATCATGGCCCATCTCACGTGCATGATCTGCGTAGTTACGACCAACACAGTAAATTCGATTTACTGCGAAACGGCGGCTATCCCCAGTGACTGGCAGCGATATCACTGCTGGTGGATCAATCACAAACGCTGAACTCATAAAACCCTTTCTATCAAATCCTGTGGATCAGTCTTTATTTCCGTTGATGAGAAGTATGACGCAATTTCAATAACAAGATACTCAGAGCCAAAGTGAGGGTCAAAGTATTCGCCAGTATGATGGGCCACTTCTCAATAATGAGGCCATAAATCAGCCAGAGCCCTACGCCAGCTGTAAATAAGGAGTACATCAGCAAAGACACCCCTGACACATCCCGAGTTCGCCAAGACTGTATTGCCTGGGGCAAAAAGGCGATCGTGGTCAAGAATGCGGCGCAATAACCAATTAGCTCTATGTAGTAGGACTCAAGATTCATGAGTCTATTGTAATAAGGGAAATCAATCCTTCCTTAATCTAGCGTAGAGTGCTCAATTTTGGTCATAATACAAACTTACCTTACCTATCTATCCTTAAAAGAAGCTATGAGACAACTAATCCAACAATCCCTATTCATTGCACTTTGTGGCAGCGCTATTTTAGGGAATGCTTTTGCCCAAAGTGATACTGCCATTAAGAATTACCCAGATAAACAAATTCGCATAGTCATCCCTTTTCCACCGGGAGGTGCAACTGATGTGATTGGGCGCATTATGGCGCAAGAGTTATCCAAATCGTTAGGCCAACAAGTAGTGCCTGATAATCGCTCAGGAGATAGCGGCAACATTGGTGCCGATTTAGTAGCTAAGTCGCCAGCTGATGGCTATACCTTACTGATGGGCGCACTCACATCACATGCAATTAATACCAACCTGAACAAGGATGGCATTAAGTACAACTTAGAAAAAGATTTCACACCAGTTGGTGTAGTTGGTGTTGTACCACTAGTCTTTGTGGTGAACCCTTCTGTTCCCGTAAAGAATATGAAGGAATTTATTGCTTATGCCAAAGCCAACCCCGGTAAGCTAACCTTCGCCTCTTCTGGCGCAGGAGCGCCACAACGTCTGGCAATGGAAATGTTTCGTGCGCAATTAGGTTTAGATCTTTTACATGTACCTTATAAGGGTAGCGGCCCTGCTATGACAGACTTAGTTGGTGGTCAAGTACTTAGCATGTCTGAGACAGTACCTGCAGCATTACAATTTATTCAAGCTGGTCAACTAAGAGCCTTAGCTGTAACCACTGCTAAACGTGTGCCCCAATTACCTGATGTGCCTACCGTTACTGAAGCTACCGGCTTGCCAAACTTCGACGTTGTGAGTATGTTTGGAATCTTAGCGCCTGCAGGAACCCCAAAACCCATCATTGACAAACTCAATGCTGATATCAAAGTGATCTTGCAGCGCCCTGAGGTACAAGAGCGCATGCTAGCTGCTGGTGTATATGTTAACTACCTAACACCTGCTGAATCTGCGAAACGTATTCAAAGAGAATTGAATATGTGGGGCAAAGTAATTAAAGACGCTGGCATTAAGGCGGATTAGTTTTTCTAGGCAGACAGTACATCCGCAAGTGCATTGAAATCACTTGCGTGGTAATCAACCCAATCCTCTTGGTGCAAATCATTACGCACATGAGTGGGTCCAAATTCTTTCGGGCGCACTATAAAAGCTGTTTGCAAACCAAGTTTGCTAGCAGATTGCAAATCATCTTTATGCGCAGCAACCAGCATCACTTCCTGCGGCTCTACATCAAAGGTTGCTGCAACGCCTAAATAGGTTTCTGGATCAGGTTTGTAATGACGAAATACTTCTGCCGATAAAATTAGATCCCAGGGTAAGCCAGAATTCTTGGCCATATCAGCCAAAAGACTCAAATTGCCATTAGAGAGAGTCACAATTGTAAATTTCTGCTTCAGTCTAGTCAGCCCCTCAACTGAATCTGGCCAAGGGTTCAATCGATGCCAAATAAGATTGAGATCTTGTTTTTGA
>CAIVXR010000228.1 GCA_903909925.1 uncultured beta proteobacterium
GTTCTATTTTCAATTTTTCGCCTGCGGCAACTTTATACTGCTTGCCACCGGTTTTTATGACCGCGTACATGGTTTGAAACCTCAATTAATATCTACATTTAAGCTAATCCACCCTGGATCAGCTAAGCCGATTATTATATCTTGCATGCCAAGTACTGTCAAAATCAATGACTTAAGCCAAATCCTGGCCCCAATTGCCTTAGATTTCAAGGCATTAGATGGGGTCATTCGTCAGCGATTAGCCTCAAAAGTCGCCTTAATTGACCAAATTTCCAGTTACATCATTCAGGCTGGCGGTAAACGTGTTCGACCAGCCCTATTAATGCTGGTAGCCAAGGCTCTCAGTAACGGCAAAGACACTCCCCACGCCCTAGAAATGGCTGCTGTAGTCGAATTTATCCATACCGCCACTCTCCTGCATGACGATGTCGTCGATGAATCCACCCTCCGCAGGGGTCGAGAAACTGCAAACGCGGCTTTTGGCAATGCGGCTAGTGTTCTCGTGGGTGATTTCCTCTATTCCAGAGCCTTCCAGATGATGATTGGCCCAAATGACCTGCGCGTGATGCAGATTCTGTCAGACGCCACCAATACGATCGCTGAAGGCGAAGTATTGCAATTGCTGAACATGAATGATCCGGAAGTAGATGAAGCAAGTTATTTGCAAGTGATTCGCTATAAAACTGCCAAACTATTTGAAGCATCAACTGAACTAGGCGCAATGTTGGCTAACGCAACCGATGTGCAGTGTGAGCAAGCTGCTGCATTTGGTCGCCACATTGGCACTGCATTCCAACTCATGGATGATTTATTAGATTACACGGCCAATGCTACGCAGATGGGCAAGAATGCTGGCGATGATTTACGGGAAGGCAAACCGACATTGCCTCTCATCTACTTGCTAGAAAATGGTAGCAGTGAAGAGCGTCTTTTAGTACGGGCAGCCATTCAACAAAATCAAGATTTGCCAGACGATGTATTTGTACAAATTTTGAATGCCGTACGAACTTCTGGCGCTTTAGACTACACCCAAGCTGCGGCTAAACGAGAAGCAGAATTGGCCTTAGGATGCATTCAAGATTTTCCAGCTAATGAGGCAACCTCAGCACTGCAGGCTTTGTGCGAATACTCGCTAGTACGCCAAACTTAAAAGGGATTAACCCCCTACGCTTTTCACTCGGAGCTCGCGTGCGGTAATACGAGCCTGCTCGGCCTCTTTCCTCAAGCGTGAAATTTCTTGCGCAGATAGTCTTTCTAAATTTGAATAATCTAATTTCCAGGATGGGTCTGCTGACCAGATCAGCGGTGACTGCACAGTCGTACGTGGCATAAAGGCAGACTCTAAAAGGCGCAGTGCCAACTCAAAGTTGAGCACCTGGGAACTGGGATCATGGGGCTTTGCTGCCGCATTTCCAAGAGGAAAGTCGCTAAATAAAAATCTCGGCACTCCGCAATATTCAACAATATCTTTTGCGGCCCCCATGACGACGGTAGAAATACCATTTACCTCTAAATACCGGGCTAATAAACTTTGACTCTGATGACATATCGGGCAATTCGGAATTAAAACTGCAACATCTACTTTATCCACATGTAGCATATCTAAAATCAGTGGCGCATCTATTTCTAGAGTATGGCGTTGGCTACGATTCGTCGGTAAACCATAAAAATTCGGCGAGAGAGCCTTGACTCTTCCAGATTGAACTGCTTGTTTGGCTGCCGCGAAGGGAAACCAACAGTCACTATCTTCCATATTGGCATTTTGACGATCGATGCCAACGTGGGCAATTCTTAAATCAAGATCAGTATCTAAGGGATTTTGGTAGGGCTGGTAAAACTTGGCAGTGGCGTTGTATGGGGCACCTGGGCCTTGAGGGCCTTTAGCGGGGTCATAGGGAACGGCGGTAGTAATTAAGCCTATTACCGATTGATTGAGTGGTTTTTGCAGGGGTGTAAACGGCGCCTCAAGGTAATGCGCCCAAATATAAGGGTTCTCATAACCTAAGCCTAAGTAATAACTACGGGTGCGCTCAATATAACGAATGGGCTGATCCAGTTCTGCTGCAAAAGTAAGCTCCAGAGCTTTAGACATCACTTGATCCCTGTAAGATATTGCGTATCGAATATTAACTCCACAGGAACCCATTATGGCTCAATGGCTTAGATTTCAGCATCAAGGAAAAAGCAGTTTAGGACAGGTGCAAGGCGACCAAATCGCAGTTTATTCAGGCGACTTGTTCAAGGATCCAAAACCTACAGGTGAAACAGTCAAATTAGCAGATGTCACGATTGATATCCCTTGCATCCCATCCAAAATGGTTGCCATGGTAGATAACTTCTACGCGCTGGTTACTAAGCTAGAGCATGCTGTTCCTGCTGAACCGTTGTACTTTCTCAAAGGAAATAACTCCTTCTTAGCGGCCAATCAAATTATCCGCACGCCTAAGTCCTACACTGGCAAAGTAGTTTATGAGGGTGAGTTAGGAATCGTTATTGGAAAGCACGTACATGAAGCCGATGAATCTGAAGCTGCGAAAGCGATTTTTGGTTACACCTGCATTAATGATGTGACTGCTATAGAAATTCTGAACCGGGATCCAGGCTATGCGCAGTGGACACGCTCCAAGAGTTTTAATACCTTTGGTGTCTTTGGTCCTTACATCACAACCGATATTGATCCAAGCAAGTTAAGCATCAAGACCATTCTCAATGATCAAGAGCGCCAAAACTATCCCATTGCAGATATGATTTTCCCACCCGCAAAATTAGTGAGCTTAATTTCACAAGATGTTCCATTAGAGCCAGGTGACATCATCGCTTGCGGAACTTCAGTGGGCGTTGGCTCAATGAAACCTGGCAGCAATGTCAGCATCATTATCGATGGTGTTGGTCGTCTCGATAATCGTTTCGAATAAAACAGTTTCTCTAAAATAAAGCCCTTGCTACCAAACATAGCAAGGGCTTTTTAATACCTTTAGTTTGCTTTGATAGTTTTTTAGTAACCTGAAACAGATGGTAAAGCCAAGCTACCGTTAGAGGCTTGCACGTTTTCATCAAGATATTTTGTCAACGCAAATACGGCGTTCAAACATGGTGTTGGCGTTTGGGTAATCTGACCTAGCTCAATTGCAGAGCCCAAAAGCGCATCAATCTCCAAGCTACGGCCAGCCTCTAAGTCTTGCAACATGGAGGTCTTGTGCTTACCGACTTTTTCAGCACCAGCAATGCGGCGCTCAATATCGACGCGGAAAGTCACACCCAATTTTTCTGCAACAGTTTGTGCTTCTGCCATCATGTTGCGGGCTAA
Organism: uncultured beta proteobacterium; assembly: GCA_903909925.1. Lineage (GTDB taxonomy): Bacteria > Pseudomonadota > Gammaproteobacteria > Burkholderiales > Burkholderiaceae > Polynucleobacter. The sequence continues at coordinate 3,308 of CAIVXR010000228.1, forward strand.
TTCTTTGGTCGGTGGGTATTGGCAGATTCCCTCTAAAGTTCCATGTGTTAAAGCGCTAATTGGATTAAAAGTCATATTGCCCCAGAGCTTAAGCCAAATCTCCGAGCGAATATCTTCCAAAATAGGAGACTTAAATCCGGCTGCGCCCATCATCTCGGAGATCTTCTGAATACGCTCAGTAGGCTTGCCATCCAACTCGCCCAATGGGAAACGATTACCTTCTACGTGTCGAATTACGCCAGGAGCTTGAGTAAAGGTTGCAGGATAAACAACGCAACCAATAATATTGTTTGGGTTAATCGCATTCTTTGCGGCGCCACCTGCATCAACTGTCTCAACTGAGTGATCTTGATACTCGCCGCCAAGTTTTTGGAAATACCACCAAGGAATGCCATTTTGCATCGGGATCAAAATAGTCTCTGGGCCCATGATGGCTTCTAAGTCATTAATAATCGGCTCAACTTGATGTGCCTTGACCGCTAGCATCACTACGTCTGGGGCCTCAACATCTGTAATTTTTTCAACTGCCTTCACTTCAGCTACCAAAGGCTCTGGCTGGTCGTCCATGATTAATGCCAAGCCACGTTCCTTGATTGCCGCTAAAGTTGCGCCGCGTGCTACAACGGTTACTTCATTGCCAGCTCTCGCCAACATGACAGCGAGGTAGCCGCCAATGGCACCACCGCCACCAATTACACAGATTTTCATAGGAACCTTAAAAGATTAAAAATTTTTGTATTAGTTCAATATTAGATGAGAATATTTTGGGGGACAACAAATTTGATTGCCTAATTTTTAGGCAAAAGACTATTTAGACTGCCTTTAATAGATCTTTAGAGACGTGGCTACCTAAGATCATTCCTATAATGCTCGCCAGTAAGCCTGCCAACTGGGGTGGCAAAACAGCATTTGGCGCCAGAATTTCACAGCTGATCCAAATTGCCAGGCCGCAGACCACTGATAGAAGGCCGCCCAAAGAATTTGCTCTTTGCCAATACACCCCAAAGGCTAAAGGTACGAATGCTGCAACTAAAGTTACCTTGTAGGCGCTCTCCACCATCTTGAAAATCGATAGTTCAGAATTAATCGCAAAGAAAGTCACTACTACAGAAAAACACAAGACCGTGATGCGCATGATTTTTAGCAAATCGTGATCCGTTAAATGTTTAAAAAAGCCTCTCACAATATTTTCTGCAAACGTTACCGACGGGGCGAGCAATGTTGCACTAGCGCAACTCTTAATCGCCGAGAGCAATGCCCCAAAAAACATGACCTGCGCAATCAATGGTGCGTGATTTAGAATTAATTTTGGCAGAATCATCTGTGGATCACTATGCAGGTATTCCTTCACTAAATCTGGGCTAATGAGTGTTGCTGAATACGCTAAATACATGGGGACAAAAGCAAAAATAAAATATAGGACACCGCCTAAGATTGCCGCTTGCACAGCAATATTGACATTCTTAGAAGAGGTGATGCGCTGGAATACATCTTGCTGAGGAATCGAGCCAAGCATCATAGTGCATAAAGCGGCAACAAACCCTAAGATGGATGCCAGGTTCATATCTGGCCAGAAGTTACTAAATTGACCGGCGGCGGCGGCGTGCTCAATGACAACTGCAACTCCACCGGTTTGTCCAGCCATCTCTCCGCCGATATACAACATACCAATCACGATAATGATCATTTGAATAAAGTCGGTAATTGCAACCGACCACATACCGCCAAACAACGTGTAAATCAACACACTGCCAGCGCCAATAATCATGCCACCCGTCTGAGAAATACTGCCATCAGACACTACATTAAATACCAGGCCTAAAGCTTTAATTTGTGCAGCAACCCAGCCTAAATAAGAGACCACTATGCAAAGCGTGACCAATACTTCAACCGTACGCCCATATTTTTCACGAAAGAAATCGCCAATGGTAAGCATGCGGCGGTTATAGAGATGGCGTGCAAAAAAGAGGCCAACTAAAATTAAACACATGGAAGATCCAAAAGGATCGGCAACGACGCCACCCAAGCCCTCTTTTAGAAAAGTGGCAGGTATTCCTAAAACGGTCTCTGAACCAAACCAAGTGGCAAAAACAGTTGCCGTAACAATTGGTAGCGGAAGGCTATGACCAGCAGCAGCAAAGTCAGCAGTATTTTTAACCCGTAAGGCGGCCCATAGTCCAATACCGATGGATATAAGCCAATAAATGATGACGAACCAAATGAGCACGCCCGATTTCTCCTTGCGTAATTTGGTGAAATTATATGGCCTTGTCACTTTTACTAGTAAGGGGATTTGTACTAAATTAGGGCACGATACTCTGACATAATCCAAGGGTGAATCCATCTCAGATAAGCTCTAGCGAGAACCCGAGCACAGATCTTGCTTACCAAAAAGCCATTTTGGGCTCGGTCTCCCGGACCTTTGCTCTGACTATCCCACTTTTACCTCCCATGATTGAAAAAGTGGTGGGCAATACGTATTTGCTTTGCCGAATTGTCGACACTATTGAAGATGCGGCAGATTTAAGTCCCCAGACCAAACAAAATCTTTCTCAATTATTTTTAGATGCAGTTCTTGACAAAGTGGCTGTTGGGTCTTTTGTAGAGCCCTGCTTAAAAGCGCTAGCTCATTATGGCAATCAAGATGAATTAGATCTGATTGCTCATACCCCAATCGTTTTACGAATTTTGCATACCTGCTCTCAAAGCGATCAAGCAGCGGTGAGTCGTTGCGTCTCTATCATGTCTGAGGGGATGTCCTACTTTCATGGCAAACAAACTCACGCAGGCCTTAAAGACATAGAGGAGTTTGAAAAGTACTGTTATGTTGTTGCAGGAGTTGTAGGGGAACTTCTTACTACTATTTTTAGCAATCACTCACCTGCGTTTGCAAAAAATATCAGAGGTCATGATGAGCTTGCTACTGCTTTTGGCCAAGCTTTGCAAATGACCAATATCTTGAAAGACTCACCTGAAGATCAAGCGCGAGGCGTCTCTTGGAAACCTGCCGATATCAGCCAGAAAGAGCTTCTACGGATTTCGTATCAAAAACTCCAAGACTCTCTAAGCTACATACTACTCATTCCCAAAACAGAGCTTGGGATGCGGCGCTTTTGTTTCTTAGCATTTGGTTTAGCAGTCATGACGCTCTCTAAAATTGCGCAGAGAAAACAATTTAGCAACCAATCTGAGGTAAAGCTCTCCCGAAAAACGGTGATGGTTTTTTATACCTTTACGCGATTTGCAGTGAAAAGTGATGCTCTCATGCAAATCTTTTTCAATGCAACATCCAAATCTCTCAGAAAAGAAATTTGAAATTACAGCGCGCCTTCATGCTTCAAAAGCCATAATTTGATTTGGCGATATAAACCAGGCGTATTTTCCTTCATAAAACCACCAATCCCTTGGGCAGAAACGACTCGGTGACAGGGTGCGATCAAGGGATAGGGATTAGCCCCGCATGCCGTCCCTACTGCACGCGGACCACTCTTGATCCTCTTTGCAATCTCGCCATAAGTTTTGGTTTTACCAACGGGTATCGCCGCAATACTTCTCCAAACCGTTTGTTGATGCTGTGTTCCCGATGGCTTAAGCGGCAAATCAAACTGATGATGTGGATTCTGAAAGTAGGCTTTGAGCTGCTTTTCAGCCTGTCGCGCCAATTGGTTTTGGGGGGCAACTAAGGCTGTAGTTGCGGGCAGATACTCAATTTTGGACAGCATCAAACTACCATCAACTAACTCCGTCAAAATCCCCAATCTTCCAAAGGGGGCTGCAATGACGCAATATTGAGCATTATCTGCAATAACTTGTTTTTTGACTGGAGTCATAGGAAGTAATTCTCACATAATTAAACACTGCAGACCACACTACTTTCTTTCATATCTATAGCATGTGAAATGCCACTTTGCTATATTGATTCATCCTCACTTTTTTGCAGGCAGATACCATGGACACCTTTTTTGACGATTGGCCTTTTTATAGCCAAGTTGCTCTAGTCCTATTTTTACTCGCTCTTTCTGGCTTTTTCTCTATGGCCGAAACCAGTATGTTGTCATCCAATCGTCATCGCCTACGGGCTATGGCTACGAGCGGCAATAAAGGCGCTGCTTTAGCAGAGCAACTGCTAAAGCGCATTGATTCGCTCTTATCTGTGCTCTTAATTTCGAATAACCTCATCAACACCATCCTGCCAATCCTTGTGACTGGAATTGCGCTGCACATATTTGGCGATAGCGGGCTCGTACTTTCTTTAGCAACCTTAGTAGTTGCTTTGCTCATTATTATTTTTAGTGAAATCACACCAAAAGTGATCGGGGCAGCCTATCCAGAAAAGATTGCTTCTCGCGTAGGCTGGTTTATTTTGCCGCTGACCTTTTTTCTAAAACCATTGCTATGGTTTATTAATAGCTTTGTATCAGGTCTGATGAAGGCATCAGGACTGCAATCTTCTGCTGACAGCAGAACCATGAGTAAAGAAGAGTTGCGCAGCTTAGTTTTGGAATCTAATCGATTTGTGTCAAATCATCATCGCAATATTTTGCTGAACTTATTTAACTTAGAAAATATTCTGGTTAATGATGTGATGACCCCGAGATCGAAAATTGAAATTTTGGATCTCTCGCGACCGATTGACGAGGTAGTTCAACAGTTAGAGACGTGCTATCACAACAAGTTACCTGTTTGTGATGGTGATTCTGAGCGTATCGTTGGTATCCTATCTGTCAAGAAAGCTCTGTCACTATTAGGCGATACAGACTTAAAGCATGAAGACTTTAAGTCCTTATTGAATGAGCCTTATTTCATTCCAAGTGGAACACCAGTCTTGCAACAAATGCAATTCTTTCAAGATAACCAGCAGCGCTTAAGTCTGGTCGTCAATGAGTATGGCGAGGTTCTTGGTTTAGTAACTTTTGAAGATATTGTGGAAGAGCTTATTGGTGAGTTCACAACCTCTTTTTCTAATCTTTCAACTGATCCTCATTGGTTAGCCAATGGCACCTATCTGGCTAGCGGTACTGCATCTCTAAGAGATCTCAATCGCCTGCTAAATCTCAATCTACCCTTAGATGGTCCTCGCACCCTCAATGGCCTAATCCTCGAGAAGCTTGAGGCAATACCAGATCATGATGTGAGCTTGAGAATTGCTGACATCGTGATGGAGATCATGCAATTTGATGAACAAGGTGTGAAGACTGTCAAGCTCTATCGACCCTCAATTAATCAAGAGCAAGATTGAGCAACCCCCATGATGACTCACTCATTATTCGCACCTGGCATGAAATCGCAGTTACTGCGCTGGAATCTAGGGCGACTGATATTCACATTGAAGCTGGGTCACAAGCTACTCTAGTTCGCATTAGGGTTGATGGCTTGCTACGTGTGCAAGCGCAATTTGAAATTTCACTACATGAGCGCTTAATCACTCGAATCAAAATACTGGCGCGCCTTGATATTGCTGAAAAACGCCTACCCCAAGATGGCCGACTGTTGATTGGCCCTGATTTTTCTAAACCCCATATTGACTGCCGGGTTTCGATACTTCCAACCCTATATGGTGAAAAAGCAGTCATCCGAATTTTGCCAAATAGCCTTAACGATCTTGCTGTTGAACAAATTGGCTTGCTCCCAGAACAGTTAGCAATCTTTCAAGGTGCTCTCAAGCAAGCCAATGGTTTGATATTAGTAACCGGCCCTACTGGTAGCGGGAAAACAAGAACTCTCTATAGTTGTTTGCGGACCCTAAATCAAAGTCATCGCAATCTTTGCTCTATAGAAGATCCCATTGAAATTCGTCTACCTGGAGTGAATCAAATAGCGTATCACCCTCGCTCAGGCTTAGATTTTCCAACTATCATCCGCGCCTTGCTGCGGCAAGATCCAGATGTCATCATGATTGGCGAAATTCGAGATAGCGCTACTGCAGAGCTTGCAATACAAGCAGCACAGACTGGCCATCTTGTCTTGAGCACTTTACATACGCGCAATGCTAGAGGCGCGCTCACGAGATTAAAAAGTTTAGGCCTTGATCAGGAGTCGCTAGAATCTTGTTTACGTAGTGTAAGCTCACAACGCTTGGTTCGAAAGATTTGTCGCCAATGTCAGGGCAAGGCAATCAAAGAAAATAGTCATTGCCCAACCTGCAAAGGGACTGGCAGCTATGGTCGTATTGGAGTGCATGAAGTATTAGGCGTAACGCACTTATTTAATTCATCTTTAAAGCATCTAAGCATGTATGAGGCTGGCCTGCAATATGTCAAAGCAGGTTTGATTCATGAGCCCGATCTACAGACTGAGATCGGCACATGGCACTAAGTAAATTAGATCAACTTTCTTTTGCCCAGCAACTCTTATCACTCTTGACTGCTGGGCTTGCACTTTTAAATGCAATAGAACTAATGCTAAGTTCTGGCACAAAGGGGTGGCAACGCTCCTTAAGTCATTTGCCAATCCAGCTAAGAAAGGGACATAGCTTTTCACAAGCCCTGCTGGGACAGAGAAACCAGTTTTCTGCAGAATTTATTAACCTCATTCGGGTCAGTGAACGCACCGGCAATATTGAACTAGCACTACAAACTATTTGCCAGCAGCTTGAGGCTCAAATTGAACTGCGGCGTAAGGTTCAGCAAGCTTTGAGCTACCCTGCTATCACCCTTGCCAGCTCCTTTTTACTAATCCTGGTCATGATGATTTGGGTGGTACCGGTATTTAAGGATGTCTTTTCTCACTTTCAAGCGCAATTGCCAGCGCCCACTAGAGTACTCATTCAAATATCTACTGTGATTCAGTCTTTTTTCTTAGAAATACTTACCCTTATCATTAGTAGCGCTGGATTATTTTTGCTTGCGTGGATCAAAATACCCAACTTGCAGAAAAAATGTGACGAACTGAGTTTTTGTATTCCAATACTTGGTAAGTTATTTCGCCTCGCAACGCTGACCTACTGGTGCAGGACTTTGGGGCACTTATTAGACTCAGGCTTAGCGCTTCCCGATGCACTTCGTGTGACTGCGCAATCTTCTAACCATTGGCTTAGTCATAACCTGAGCGCCGAGGTCTTTAAACATCTCACTAGGGGCTGGCCACTAGGTGATGCGCTTATTCGCGCCGATCCTAAACACATCTTGTTTGATATGGAAACTTTACAATTACTCCGAATTGCTTCAGAAAGTGGCGCCCTTCCAAAAATGCTAGGTAAGCGCGCAAATGCACTGGGGTCCCAACTTAGCAATCGCCTTAATACCTTGAGTCAAAGCTTAGAGCCCTTGCTCATTATCTTTGTTGGGATTGTTATTGGTAGTCTTGTCATAATCCTGTATCTCCCAATTTTTAATCTAGGACAAATTGTGTAATGGGCTCTCTAGCAGTCACTGACCTTATTCGGCTTTCGCTGATCCTAGTATTGGTTTATTTAGCCTATATTGACTTAAGGACATTTCGATTACCAGACCTCTTTACTCTGCCCCTGATCTTTGTAGGGCTTTGCTTTAATGGTTTTTCAAGCCTGGCATTTATAGACTCTCAAGCATCCATCCTCGGCGCTCTGCTTGGCTATTCATTGTTATGGCTATTAAATCGCCTATATCGATATATCAAGAAACAAGACGGCATTGGGATGGGTGATGCCAAGCTTTTAGCCGCACTAGGTGCCTGGCTGGGCTGGAGCGCTCTTCCAGGCGTCTTATTCCTGGCATCCGTCCTTGGAATCGTTGGCGGCATACTCTGGCTCAAGCTCAATAAAAAAAATCAGGGGTCACCATTTCCTTTTGGGCCATTTCTGATCTTTGCTGGCATCATTGAGTTGTTATGGTCACAGCTGATTCAAAATCTACTATTGAGCAATCTGCTCTAAGCGCACTAAAGGGGCGCATACCCCTCATTGGCCTAACGGGCGGGATTGGCTCTGGAAAAACTGCTGTTAGTGACTTACTGACTCAGCTTGGTGCTGGCATCGTAGATACCGACCTGATTGCCCATCAAATTACAGCGCCTCATGGATCTGCAATAGCGCTGATTGAAAAACAATTTGGTGCGGACTTCATTACAACAGATGGCGCCCTGAACAGAGATAAGATGCGCTCCTTGGTCTTTGCCACGCCAGAAGCCAGAAAATCCTTAGAGGCGATTACCCATCCACTGATACGCCAAGAGACTACTAAACAAGCCCTACAGTTAAGTGAAGAAGGCGCTCCATACCTAGTCTTCGTCGTGCCCTTACTTATTGAGTCTGGGTCCTGGCAGAATCTGATTGATCTTCTCGTAGTCGTGGACTGCCCCCAAGAGACCCAAATTCAAAGGGTGATGCAGCGCAGCAATTTAAGCCGGGAAGAGGTTGAACAAATTCTGGCTGCTCAAGCAAGTAGGCAAGAGCGTCTCAAGCATGCTGATATGGTTATCGAGAACCAGGGAAGCCCAAAGCAACTAGAAGTAGAAGTGCAAAACTTGCACCAAAAAATTTTACGGTTTCAGAAAGATCGACTCAGTTCGTCATAGAATATGGGCTTGTGATTGTCTACGAATACCCATTTAACGAATTAGTTCGAAGCATGCTTCGGCTGGAGTATTTGTTCGCCCGTTTCAATCACTTCCTGCGCTCAGATGATCCAGAGCTTCACCATAACGCCATCTCTATTTTGTTTGATCTTGGTGATATTGGCGCAAGGGGTGATATTAAGTCTTTATTACTCAAAGAATTCGAGCGTCAAAAATATGCTCTCAATGGCCTCAAGTCATCACAGAAGGTAGATCAAGAAGCCCTCTCCCAAACTCTATCTGAAATTGACTCTGCTGCCAGTAGCATCAATCAATCTGCTGGCAAGCCTAATTCAGCGATTACAGAAAGTGAATGGTTAAATGCGATTCGTACTCGACTCAATATTCCAGGTGGAACGAGTCCAATTGATTTACCTAGCTATCATGCCTGGAAAAATAGTCCTTCAAGCGAGCGTCGCAAAATTTTAGAAAAATATGTAGGCCCACTTTTGCCATGGCAACAATCATGTCAATTATTTTTGCGCCTATTACGTCAATCCGGCGAAGCAAAAGATGTGCTTGCCCACAATGGCTCGTTTCAGCAAGCGCCTTCTGGCAAGGTATATCAACTAATGCGCATTACCTTAGAAGATGACACCCTGTATTCAGAAATCAGCGCTAATAAATACCTACTCTCAGTGCGCTTTTTAAAAGCCGATGGGGATAAAAAGGCACAGCTTGTTAGTACAGATGTGCCGTTTAAACTGACGCTCTGTCAGTTCTAAGCCAAAGACCTTCTAAGGCACTCCAGCATTGGCCAGGCCGCTGGCAGTAAGGGCTCAACACTGGGAGTCTGCGCGCCAATAAACTCCCAAGAGAGAGCTTGCCCCTCACGCCCTATCGGTTTACCTGTCCAATTACGGATAATGCTGACATACAAGCGAACATAAGCATGTGGATAGTCGTGCTCCAAGACGGTTAATTCTTCGCTAGACTCAATGTCGATACCAAGCTCTTCTTGCAGTTCACGCTGTAAAGCCTGAAAAACCGTTTCACCTTTTTCTACTTTTCCGCCTGGTACTTCCCAGTAACCAGCATAGGGCTTACCTTCAGGCCTTTGACCTAAAAGATAGCGATTTTCCGAATCCAATAATATTCCTGCAGCAACAACGGTGACAGGGCGATTCATTTCATTCATAGAAATAAATCATCTCAAGCATGAGAGCCTGCCCAGTGTTTTGCAAATTGCCAGGCGACCCGACCAGAACGTGAACCGCGCTCCAGCGCCCAAACTAAGGCCTCTGAATGTGCAGATTCAATTTGTGCAGCATTTAAACCAAAATGGCTTAACCAATGCGCAACGATAGCCAAATACTCATCTTGCTTTGGTGGATAAAAAGAGAGCCACAACCCAAAACGCTCAGATAAAGAAATTTTTTCTTCTACTACTTCGCCCGGATGAATCTCACCATCATCGCTATAAGCGTAGCCTTCGTTATCTTTCATATACTCAGGCAATAAATGGCGACGGTTTGATGTGGCATAAATCAAAATATTATCGACTTGAGCGGAAACAGATCCATCAAGGGCAGATTTCATTGCCTTATATCCAGATTCGCCCTCATCAAATGACAGATCATCACAAAAAACAATAAACCGCTCAGGTCGCTCAGCCAAGATATCGGCAATCTCAGCCAAATCGGCTAAATGCTCTTTCTCTACTTCAACTAAACGCAATCCCTGGCTAGCAAACTCATGCAGGCTAGCCTTAATCAAAGAAGATTTACCAGTTCCCCTAGCGCCTGTAAGCAATATATTATTTGCGGGCTTTTTTTGGATGAAGTGTTTAGTGTTCTCGCGTATAGCATCTCGTTGACGATCAATATTCTTCAAATCATCAAATGTGATATCTGAAATATGTTTCACTGGTTGCATAAAACCAATACTGCCAAAAATACTATCGCGCCTACGCCATCTAAACGCAGTAGAAGACTTCCACTCCTTCTCAGTTAAAGGCTTAGGCAGGAAAGTTTCTAGATGGTCTAAGAGTTGCTCTAATTTTTCATTCATATTTTTAGCTTTTAAGAGCGGTAGTCGGCATTAATAGATACGTATTCATGAGACAAGTCGCATGTCCACATCGTTTGAGTAGTATTACCACGGCCCAGGTCAATCCTGACAGTAATCTCTTGAGCTTGCATTACCCTTTGGCCATCGGCTTCTTGATAGCTTGGGTTGCGACCACCATCTTTAGTAACCCAAACGTCACCAAGCCACATCTGCACACGACCTACATCTAAGTCGGCAATACCGGCATAACCAATCGCTGCCAAAATACGGCCCAGATTTGGATCGCTTGCAAAGAAAGCGGTTTTCACTAAGGGAGAGTGTGCTACGGCTTTCGCAACTAAGCGACACTCCGCTTCGGTCTTGCCCCCGAATACCTCAATGGTAATAAATTTCGTAGCCCCCTCACCATCACGCACAATCATTTGCGCTAACTTTCTAGCCAGCGCAATCAAAGCATCGCGGACCACCGCATAACTTGGATCTGCTACTGATTGAATCTGTGCTGCAGACTGGCCAGTAGCAATCACAATGAATGAGTCATTCGTTGAGGTATCACCATCAATGGTGATAGCATTAAAAGAAAGGTCAGCAACTTCACGAGTGAGCTGCATCAATAGGCCAGGAGCAAAACCTGCATCGGTTGCAATAAAGCCGAGCATAGTTGCCATATTTGGATGAATCATCCCAGCACCCTTACAGATACCGGTAATCACTACTGGTCCTGCTGGAGTTGATACCGTTATTGAAGTTGCTTTAGGCTGGGTATCAGTAGTCATGATGGCCTGTGCAGCATCAAGCCAATTGTCTTCGCCTAAATTGGAAACTGCCTTTGGCAAAGCCTGAATAATTTTTTCAATTGGCAAAGGCTCCAGAATCACACCTGTTGAAAATGGCAGAATTTGCTCTGGATGAATCTTCAGATCTTTAGCGAGAGCAGCGCATGTTTGTAAGGCATGTTTCATACCTGATTCACCAGTGCCAGCATTGGCATTACCGGTATTGACCACTAAAGCGCGGATTTCTCCATTGCGACCCTCTTGCGCCAAATGCTCACGACAAACTTGCACGGGTGCAGCGCAAAAGCGATTTAAAGTAAATACTCCAGCAACCTGAGACCCAGGCGCCAAAGTCATGACTAACAAATCTTTACGATTTGCTTTCTTGATTCCGGCTTCAGCAATACCCATCTCAAAACCTTTTATGGGCTTGAGATCAGCTTTTAGAGGGAGGGGTAGATTAACTGTCATAGTCTGACAATTGTAGATGAGGGCTTCAAGGGGTGCTAGTGAGCGACCTTAAGCAGCATCTAGCTCAAGGTGCCACAGCAATTCTTATATTTTTTGCCGCTACCACAAGTGCAAGGGTCATTACGACCAATCTTGGGTCCTGTGCGCACAGGCGCAGGAATAATCTCAATGTCAGCACCGCGATCACCTGTTGATCCGGCCACCTCTTTATCAGGGTCAGCATGCTGATATTGGACATCTGCCAATTTAGCTAAGTCATCATTCATTGATTCAGCGGCTTGATCTAATTCACTAGCGCTTCTGATCTTGACTGTCATGATGCTTTTCACCACATCATTCTTAATCACACTAAGTAACTCGCCGTATAGTTCAAAAGCTTCACGGCGGTATTCTTGTTTTGGATCTTTTTGAGCATAGCCGCGCAGATGAATGCCTTGACGCAAATGATCTAAAGCTGCCAAGTGCTCACGCCAATGGGTATCGAGACTGTATAAAAGAACGGAGCGCTCATATCCGGCAAAAGACTCTCGGCCAGATAATTCAACTTTTGCGTCATAGGCTTCTTTAGCAGCTTGTAAAACACGATCCACAATCTCTGTGTCTTCTGCTGTCTGAGCGCTCTCCACCCAATTGCGCAGGTCGACAGTCAAACCCCAATCGCTTGCTAAGACATTTTCAAGTTCAGGCAAATCCCACTGCTCTTCCATAGACTCAAGGGGAACGTAGAGGGAGCAAACCGAGCGCAAGACATCTTCCCGTAAATTGGCAATTAAATCGCCAATGTCTTTACTTTCGAGAACTTCATTTCTCAAGCGATAAGTTTCTTTGCGCTGATCGTTCGCAACATCGTCATATTCCAATAACTGTTTACGAATATCAAAGTTACGGCCTTCAACCTTACGCTGCGCAGACTCAATCGAGCGAGTTACCATGCCAGCTTCAATTGGCTCACCATCAGGCATCTTTAAGCGCTCCATCACTGCACGCAAACGGTCGCCAGCAAAAATACGCAACAGCGAATCATCTAAAGAAAGGTAAAAACGAGATGAGCCTGGATCACCCTGACGGCCTGAGCGACCTCTTAATTGATTATCAATACGACGACTCTCATGACGCTCAGTGCCAATGATGTGTAAACCACCAGCAGCAAGAACCTGATCGTGAAGACCTTGCCACTCATCTTGCAGTGCTTTAATCTTGCGTGCTTTTTCTGCATCAGACAGGGTAGAGTCAGCCTCAATCAAAGAAGATTGTTTGCCGACATTGCCCCCAAGCACAATGTCCGTTCCGCGACCAGCCATATTAGTAGCAATGGTGATCATTTTAGGACGACCCGCTTGGGCAATGATTTCAGCTTCTCGTGCATGCTGCTTAGCATTCAAAACCTGGTGGGGTAATTTACGTTGATCAAGTAATTTACCAATCAACTCTGAATTTTCAATCGATGTAGTACCAACTAGTACTGGTTGACCGCGCTCATAGCAATCTTCAATATCTTTAGTGACAGCGTCATAACGCTCACGCGAGGACTTGAAGATTTGGTCTTGGCGATCTTTGCGTTGACTAATTCTATTGGGTGGAATCACTACGGTTTCAAGGTTATAGATTTCCTTAAATTCGTAGGCTTCAGTATCTGCGGTTCCAGTCATACCAGCTAACTTACCGTACATACGGAAGTAATTCTGAAAAGTAATCGTAGCTAGGGTCTGATTCTCATTCTGAATCGGCACGCCTTCTTTAGCTTCTACTGCTTGATGGAGGCCATCAGACCAACGTCGGCCTTGCATCAATCGGCCAGTGAACTCATCAACAATAATGACTTCTTTATTTTGTACAACATAGTGTTGATCACGGTTGTACAGACAGTGTGCGCGCAATGCTGCATACACGTGATGCATCAAAGTAATGTTTTGAGGTGCGTACAAAGAAGCGCCATCATTTAAGGCGCCCAGCTGCACTAAGATTTCTTCAGCCTTATCATGACCTTGTTCAGTCAAATAGACCTGCTGCGACTTTTCATCTACCCAATAGTCTCCGGGCTTCTCAACGCCAGTGCCATCAGATTTTTCTTCACCAATTTGACGCTCTAGATAAGAAGGAAGTGCATTGATTTTGATATAAAGATCTGTATGGTCTTCGGCCTGACCAGAAATAATGAGTGGTGTGCGTGCTTCATCAATCAGAATCGAGTCAACCTCATCGACAATTGCATATGCCAAACCACGTTGCACACGCTGATCCAAATCCTGAACCATGTTGTCACGCAAATAGTCAAAACCAAACTCGTTATTAGTGCCGTAGGTAATATCAGCGGCATAGGCCTCTTGTTTTGTCTTGTGATCCATCTGCGACAGATTCACACCGACTTTCATGCCCAAAAAGTTATATAAGGTAGACATCCACTCAGCATCGCGCTGCGCCAAATAATCATTCACCGTAACCACATGAACGCCTTTGCCAGTTAAGGCATTTAAATAAACTGGGAGTGTTGCGGTTAAAGTTTTTCCTTCACCAGTTCCCATCTCCGCAATCTTGCCTTGATGTAAAGCGATAGCACCCATAATCTGCGCATCAAAATGACGCATTTTCATGACGCGCACGCTAGCCTCGCGAACTACCGCAAATGCTTCTGCAGAAATATCCTCGAGAGTCTCCCCACTAGCTAAGCGAGATTTGAACTCTGTAGTTTTAGCAGTCAGAGCGGCATCATCTAAAGATTGCAGGCTGGCTTCAAAAGCGCCAACCTTGGCAACGGCTTTGCGATACTGTTTTAAGAGGCGGTCGTTACGACTGCCGACCAGGGTTTTTAGAAGACCGATTACCATGGGATATTGAATAAAATGAAGATCTTGAGTTTATCACCCGCAACCCCATTTTTTATGAACTTTGCCCGCAAACCATCCCGGAATCACTCAGCCCATGACTGGATGGAATACCTGCGCGAATCTAATGGACTTGGGGGTATTCTGGCCAAAACAGAAGATCTAGCTCAACTCAAGGCAAAGCTACTTATAGCTTTGGAGTCCTTAGATATTGGGCACTTGAGTCCAAAAATTGAAGTTGGGTGGCGCTCAGGCGCTCAGGACGAACTTTTTTTGCTAGTTGGTAGCGCTAGCATTGGCACACGTCTACAGCAAGTTTTACCCAGTTTAATCAATGAGTTAGGAAAAACTGGACTCAATTGCAAGGCCATTAAAGTCAAAGTAAAACCGGCTGTCCAAGACTGGGAAGTGAAGCCGAGACCAAACCTCAAGAATCTAGCCCCTAAAGGCTTTAATGCGGTAGCAAAAAAGTCTTGGCAAGATCTGATAGAAAAACTATCACCAGATTCTGATCTGCGTAAGGCAGTTGAGCGTCTACTACAAAATAAACCTAAGTAGCTAAAGCCAAACAGCTCACCAGCTCATTTTTAGAAAACTCTAGAAAAAGAGGGGTTGGCTCTCTTGAGAATAAGCAACAGGTGCCTTAGCTTCTGCATAAGACTCGATCGTATAAGAACTTGGGTCATCTAAAAGCTTACGCAGCAGAGCGTTGTTCAGAGCATGGCCCGATTTCTCAGCGACATAAGCGCCCACAATCGGATGACCTACTAAATACAGATCCCCAATCGCATCCAAGATTTTGTGACGCACAAACTCATCTTCATAACGTAATTCTTCGTTATTCAAAATTCGGTGCTCATCTAAAACAATGGCATTATCTAAACTACCACCGCGGGCGAGGCCCATCTCACGCAGTGCTTCTACTTCATGAGCAAAACCAAATGTCCGTGCGCGACCAATTTCACTACGGTAAGCATGCTCTGCAAAATCTACAATAAAACGTTGGCCAGTTTTATCAACTGCAGGATGCTTAAAGTCGATCGTGAAGTCTAACTTAAATCCAAAGAAAGGTTCTAGGCGCGCAAGCTTGTCGCCATCACGCACTTCAACTGACTTTTTGATCACCACATACTGACGCGGTGCATCTTGCTCCACAATTCCAGCAGATTCAATTAAAAATAAAAATGAGGCAGCGCTACCATCCATGATGGGGACTTCTTCGCCATCTAGCTCTATCAATAAATTGTCTAAGCCTAGGCCAGCACATGCAGATAGTAAATGCTCAACCGTTGAAACGCGTACTCCATCTTTCTGAATAACCGATGCAAGCCTTGTATCGCAGACAGCTAAAGCGGTTGCGGGTACTACTGACTGCTCTGGTGTATCCACACGAACAAACTGGACCCCTGAATTTACCGGAGCTGGCTTAATAGAAATCGTCACCTTACAGCCAGAATGTAAACCAATGCCCACAGTTTTCACTGGAGTAGCAATAGTTCTTTGTTTCATCATGGCGATATCTCTAAATTCAGGGGATATTTATTCACTAATTCGAATTACAGTTTTTTCAAAATAGAAGCTGCATCGCTGACCTCAAACTTGCCAGGTGCTTCACGATCTAAAGACTTCACTACGCCATTTTCGACAATCATGGCATAACGGTCTGAACGAACACCCAAGCCACGAGCTGTTAAATCAAGCTCTATACCCATCTTTTTGGTGAACTCGCCGCTGCCATCGCCCATCATACGAATCTTTTTGCCAACTTTTTGATCGCGCCCCCAAGCGCCCATTACAAATGGATCATTCACAGAAATACACCAAATTTCATCGACACCTTTGGCTTTAATCGCATCATAGTGTTCAACATATCCAGGAACATGCTTTGCAGAGCAGGTAGGCGTAAATGCGCCAGGCAATGCAAAGATCACAATTTTTTTACCAGCTACAAGCTTATCAACTTCAAAGGCATTTGGCCCTAAGGAGCAGCCTTCACTTTCTTCGTTAAAGAATTCATACAGGGTAGCGTTAGGTAATTTTTGTCCAACAGTAATCATGACATCTCCAATAGGTAATTGTTAGTAAGCATGCCAACGCAAGCGCGGGATTCGTCGTCCGGAGGGGCGCCGCGCTGGCATTTTGCAATTACCTATTGTATTGAGCTTTTATTAGTCTGCTTGCTTACGCAAAAAGGCTGGAATTTCATAGTAATCAGCCCCTTTATCCAACATGGATTTAGCCTGAGGAGAACTATCTGCGCCTAAAGTAGGTGCAGGAGTCACCTCACGGGAACTACGAAATACCCGTGGCAAATCATATTGGCTGTAATCAACACCACTAGCAGCCGCTGGTTGAGGAGCGATTGATGGAGCGCTACTAGCACCAGTTAAAGCCATACCTGCACTGGTACTCACGGCCGAATCTAAGCCTACCTTACTCATAGCAGCAGATGCGCTAGTAGGAGCAAAAGTATTTAAATCAGCCATCGTTGGCATTGCATCACTAGTACCAGTAGCTTGTCTCCACACTACTTCAGGCTGATGGTTTTGACGAGCTTGAGGATTATTCAAGCCAGTAGCAACTACAGTCACCCGTAATGCATCACCTAAGCTTTCGTCATAAACAGTCCCGAAGATCACGGTTGCATCATCAGCAGCATAGCCACGAATTGCAGCCATGACTTCACGCGTTTCGGATAATTTCAATGAACGATTAGCAGTAATATTCACTAACACGCCACGTGCGCCAGATAAATCAACGCCCTCTAGCAGTGGAGATGCGACTGCAGCTTCAGCAGCTAAACGAGCACGATCCATGCCGGAAACAGTTGCTGTACCCATCATGGCTTTACCTTGCTCGCCCATCACAGTCTTCACATCTTCAAAGTCAACGTTGATTAAACCTTGAACATTGATAATTTCTGCAATGCCAGAAACTGCATTGTGCAAAACATCGTCAGCGCAAGCAAAGGCTTTATCAAACTCAGCATCTTCGCCCATGACTTCAAAGAGCTTTTCATTCAGAACAACAATTAATGAATCGACATAAGACTCAAGCTCTGCCGCGCCATTCTCTGCAACTTTTAAGCGCTTTATGCCCTCAAAATCAAATGGTTTACTAATAACACCAACCGTCAAAATACCCATTTCTTTTGCGACTTGAGCAACGATTGGAGCTGCACCAGTGCCAGTACCACCACCCATACCCGCAGTGATGAAAACCATATGTGCACCTTGCAAAGTATCAGCGATACGGGCACGTGCTTCTTCTGCAGAAGCTGCGCCGATCTCTGGTTTTGCGCCGGCACCTAATCCACTAGAGCCCAGTTGCAAATTCACAGATGCCTCTGAACGCTGTAAAGCGCCAGCATCGGTGTTCATGCAAATGAACTCTACGCCGTTTACTCCACGACGGATCATATGCTGGACAGCATTGCCACCTGCTCCACCGACTCCAACCACTTTAATAATGGTTTTTCCAGCTGTATCTTGATCTAACATTTCAAATTCCATATACCCTCCTAGGTAAATAACTTACTACATTGACGACGACGAAAAAAACTTAAAAATTTCCTGCAAACCATTCCTTCATGCGCGACATCACTCCTTGCAGTGCGCCTGATTGAGAAACACGACGACCGCGCAAAAATTGCGCTTGCCCTTCCATTAACAAACCAATGCTGGTGGCATATCTAGGGCTTCGCAGAACTTCATGTAAGTGACCACGGTATTCGGGTGTCCCAACTCGAGCCGGCCTTAAGAAAACCTGCTCAGCCAACTCAACCATTCCCGGCATTAGGGCTGTACCACCAGTAAGCACAATTCCAGAAGAAACCATGTCCTCATAACCAGAATCACGCACTACCCCCCTCACTAAAGTAAATAACTCTTCAACACGTGGCTCAATCACAGCAGCAAGTGCCTGCTTAGACATTGGGCGTGGCTCACGATCTCCGACGCCAGGCACATCAATCATGGCAGCTGAATCAGCCATTTCTTGACGGGCAATTCCATATGCAATTTTCAAATCTTCTGCATCAATAGTTGGGGTCCGCAATGCCATTGCAATATCGTTTGTAATTTGATCGCCCGCAATTGGTATCACTGCCGTATGACGAATAGATCCTTGGAAATAAATGGCTATATCTGTAGTACCACCACCAATATCAACCAAGACAACACCCAGCTCTTTTTCATCATCAGTGAGGACGGCTAAACTTGAAGCCAAAGGCTGCAAAATAAGGTCATTCACTTCTAGCCCGCAACGCCTTACACACTTCACGATATTTTGTGCAGCACTAACAGCGCCAGTTACTATATGAACCTTCACCTCTAAGCGTAAACCACTCATACCAATTGGTTCGCGCACATCCTCTTGGCCATCAATGATGAATTCTTGAACAAGGATGTGCAGAATTTGCTGATCCGTCGGAATATTAATTGCTTTGGCAGTCTCTAGAACACGCTCAACATCAACAGAGCCTACCTCTTTATCGCGTATAGCAACCATACCGCTCGAGTTAAAGCTCACAATATGATTTCCAGCAATGCCAGTAAAGACTTGAACAATCTGGCGGTCAGCCATGACTTCAGCTTCTTCTAGAGCCTTCTGAATAGACTGAACAGTGGCCTCGATATTGACTACGACACCCTTCTTTAATCCTTTAGACGCAGTTTGACCCACACCAACTACATTAAATTGGCCATCAGGAGTTAACTCTGCCACCAAGGCAACCACCTTAGAAGTTCCAATATCTAAGCCTACTAATAGGTCGCGATTATCTTTACTCATTCACATTCCTCATTGCTTTAACTCACTCTTTTTTCCATCTACATCACTCTTCTTCAAACTTGTAGAGGCAAGATGAACTGCAAAACCATTTGCATAACGAAGATCTACTGCATCGATTCGATTTGCCCATTTCTCTTGTACTTGTGGCCAGTATTTAAATAGGCGAGCAATACGTTCCTCTGTTAGGTTTTTGTCAGAGCTCTCTTCATCGCGTCCAAATTCCACTCTCATACCATTGGAAAGCTTGACATGCCAGGCATAGCGCTCAGTTAAGGCCAAACTCTCTACCTCAGCATTCCAAGGCTTGAACCAGTTATTGGCTTTTTCATAAAGACTCATCACTTCTTTACCGGCATCATCTGGGCCCGAGAAATCTAATAAATGCTTACTTTCAACAAGCTCAGAAACGCGACCAGCAAACAGCTCACCGTGTGTATTCATTAAGGTGTTGCTACTTTCACCACCCCAGGTAGCAAACGGCTTTTGCTCTTCAATATTGACGACTAAGCCATTAGGCCAAACGCGCCGGACATTAGCATGTCGCACCCAAGGCATGCTCTCAAAGCCACGCTTAACATCCTCCAAGCGCACACTAAAAAAGTTACCTTGCACCGTTTCTATTACTTGGCGCTTCACCAGAGACTTATTAATATGCTGGAGTGTTTGGCCAGCAATAGGCTCCACTTGAATCTGTCTCAATGCGAAGACAGGTCTCTGGCTCAACCAAACCAGCAATCCAATCAATAGCATCACGATGAAGCAGTGCATCAAAAAACGACTAAGCTTTTGCATCCGCTCTGGATTATTCCAAAGAGGGGACATGATGATGGAGAAGATGTCTCCGAACCGATCTAAAAGAGTGCTCATGCAGTAGCGCCCTCTTTTGCTTGTAGGGTTTGCATAAGCAACCACAACACCAAGTCAGCGTAATTAATGCCAGCAGCTTTGGCTGCCATCGGCACCAAGGAATGAGAAGTCATACCTGGTGAGGTATTCATTTCTAGTAGGTAAGGCTTACCAGTTTTATGATCGAGCATCACATCAGCACGGCCCCATGTACTACAACCCAAAGATTGATAAGCAGCCAAAGCTAATTCTTGAACTAGCTCATTGATCTCAGGAGCAAGTCCAGTGGGACACAAGTATTGGGTTTCATTTGAGAAATACTTGTGATGAAAGTCATAGTTCGCTTGCGGCGGAATAATTTTGATGACTGGCAACGCTTCTGCTGTTTTGCCCTGACCAACTAATGGACAAGTTAACTCATCACCCACAATACAAGTCTCAGCAATCACTTTTTTATCTAAGCCTGCAGCTAGCTTATAAGCAGCCGGTAATTCATCTACAGACTGCACTTTAGTTAAGCCAAGAGAAGAGCCCTCATGTGCTGGCTTAACAATTAGAGGTAGGCCTAGTTTTTTAGCTACAGCATCCCAATTACTGGCTGCAGTAAGCTCCTCAAAATCAGGTGTTGCTAAACCATTGCTCAACCAAATTTGTTTAGTTGCAATCTTGTCAATAGATAAAGCGGAGGCCAATACCCCACTACCGGTATAAGGCAGATCTAATAACTCTAATAAACCCTGAATAGTGCCATCTTCGCCATAACGACCATGCAAAGCGATGAAAACACGGTCAAATTTTTCTTTTGCTAACTCTGTTGGGCATCGCAGGCCCGGATCAAAAGGATTTGCATCTACGCCCTTAGAGAGCAATGCTTCCAAAACACCATTACCCGACATCAGAGAAATTTCACGCTCACCAGAACGTCCGCCTAATAAAACCCCAACGCGCCCAAGTGATTTCACATCTAACTTGGATAGCTGAGACTTCACACGATTACCCCACATACCGAGGCCTGGATCTAACTTAGACACTCTTTGCCTCCGCTAAGGTATGTGGCAGTGCAGAGATTGAGCCCGCACCCATCGTAATTAAGACATCACCATCTTTTAATACTTGCGATAACTTTTCCGGCATCTCGCCAACATTTGCAGCAAAGACTGCTGCTGCAGAATTTAAAGAAGCTTTTGAGACCTTCTCTTCTGCAAGAGCTGCCTTCATCAGACTCTTACCATCTGCGCCCGAAATCTTTGCCTCTCCCGCGGGATAGACCTCAGTCAATACCAGGGCATCAAAATTTCTGAGGACGTTAACAAAATCCCCAAAACAATCTCGTGTTCTAGTAAAGCGATGTGGCTGAAATGCCAGTACCAAGCGGCGCTCTGGAAATGCACCACGAGCAGCCGCTAAGGTTGCAGCCATTTCTACTGGGTGGTGTCCATAATCGTCAATCAATGTGAAGCTTCCACCAGAAGCAAGGGGAATCTCGCCATAACGTTGAAAGCGACGACCAACACCACTAAATTCAGAAAGTGCTTTTGTGATTGCCTCATCACCCACACCTAACTCCGTAGCAATACCAATTGCAGCCAGAGCATTGCGGACGTTGTGTAAGCCAGGTAAATTAAGCGTTACATTTAATGGGCCAGGCTTATTGCCGTGTCTGCGAACTGTCCGGCGCTCTACTGTAAAGTGCATGCGGGTTCCTTCGGCGCGCACATTACTCGCTTTAATATCTGCGTCCTCTGACAAGCCATAACGTAATACGGGTTGCGATACAAATGGAATAATGTCACGTACATTTGCATCATCAATACACAAAACTGCTACGCCATAAAATGGCATGCGCTGGATAAATTGCACAAAGGCTTGCTTTAATCTCGCCATATCATGCTGATAGGTATCCATATGATCAGCGTCAATATTAGTAACGACTTCCATTGCAGGAAAGAGCTGCAAGAAGGAGGCATCAGATTCATCGGCTTCAACCACAATGAAATCGCCTTGACCTAAGCGGGCATTAGCACCAGCAGAATTTAACTTACCACCAATCACAAAGGTTGGGTCTAGGCCACCCTCAGCTAATACGGACGCAACCAGACTGGTTGTGGTGGTTTTACCGTGGGTTCCGGCGATAGCGATGCCTTGTTTTAGGCGCATCAGTTCGCCTAACATCACTGCTCTCTGAATCACTGGAATCTTGGCTGCGCGCGCTGCGAGTACCTCGGGATTATTTCCAGCTACAGCAGTAGAAATAACAACCGCCTCTGCAGTGCCAATATTTTTAGGGTCATGCCCAATATGAATTACTGCACCCAACTCCTTGAGGCGCTTTGTTGCAGCACCTTCCGCCAAATCAGATCCAGTAACTTGGTAACCTAAATTCAATAAAACTTCGGCGATACCGCTCATGCCGGCACCACCAATACCGATAAAGTGGATTTGCTGAACGATATGCTTCATATACCCACCCCCGCACAATCAGCACAAACCTCAGCTACTCGCAAAGTTGCATGTGGTTTAGCTAAGGCGTGAGCACGCAAAGCCATCTCTTTTAGGTCCGCACGATTGAAGTTTTGAATCATCAATGCCAAATCCTGTGGATTGAGATATTGCTGAGGCAATAAGATAGCGGCATTGGCGTCAGCTAAAAATCTTGCATTCCCAGTTTGGTGATCATCTATTGCAAATGGGAAAGGAATTAAGCAAGAAGCAACACCACATGCTGCTAGCTCTGATACCGTCATCGCTCCAGCGCGACAAATGACTAAATCAGCTTGTGCATATGCAGCTGGCATATCGTCGATAAAAGGTCGAATATCAGCCTCAACACCCAATTGGGCATAATTCTTTTGTAAGTTTGCTAAATGCTTGTCACCCGCTTGATGGATCACTTTAGGACGAGCTTCTTTAGAAAGTAATGCCAAGGCTGCTGGAATGTTTTCATTGAGGGCGGCTGCACCTAAACTACCACCCACCACCAATATAGATAAAGGCCCTTGACGCTGGTCGTAGCGCAAAGCAGGCGCTGAAATATGATCAAATTCTTCGCGAATAGGATTGCCCACCCACTCGGCATGCGCCATCGTATTTGGAAAACCAGTCAATGTACGCATTGCAATTTTAGCGAGTGCGCGATTTGCACTACCTGCTACCGAGTTAGACTCATGCAGCACTAGAGGGCGCTTTAATAACTTGCTTACCAAGCCACCAGGAAAAGTAATATAACCTCCCATACCCAAGACCACAGAAGGCTTTATACGTCGCATAATCTGCCAACTTTGAATACAAGCGCGCATTAAATTGATCGGTAACATTAATTTGGCTTTGAGTCCCTTACCACGCAAACCACCAAACTCAACCGCTTCAAATGGAAAATCACAAGACTTCACTAGGCGGTATTCCATGCCATTTTGGTTACCTAACCATGACACACTCCAACCGCAAATCCGCAAATACTCAGCAACGGCAAGGCCTGGGAAGATATGCCCACCAGTACCGCCAGCCATCACTAAAATTGAGGGTCTTGTCACAGCTTCCCTCCGCGCATCAAAATGCGATTCTCATAATCAATTCGTAGCAGCATTGCAATCGCAATTGCATTCATCAAAATTCCGGATCCACCGTAACTTACTAATGGCAATGTCAAGCCCTTAGTCGGCAATAAGCCTAAGTTCACGCCCATATTGATAAAGGCTTGCCAACCAATCCAGATGGCAACACCCTTAGCTGCAAGACCAGCAAAACTTCGATCCAATTGCAAGGCAGTACGACCAATTAAGAAGGCGCGTCGTACGATCCAATAAAATAAGAAGATCATGACAACCACACCAACGAAGCCAAGCTCTTCACCAATCACTGCCATGATGAAATCGGTATGCGCTTCAGGTAAATAGTGTAATTTTTCTACACTGCCGCCAAGTCCAGTACCAAACCATTCACCACGACCAAAAGCCATTAAGGAATGGGTTAACTGATAACCTTTATTTGCTGCGTTATCGACCTGCCATGGATCCATAAAGGCGAGCATACGGCCACGACGAAATGGTGAAAGTGCGATCATCGCTGCGCCACTCATTAAGCCAACTGCAATCAAGCCGCCAAATAACTTGGCATTAATACCGCCCAAAAACAAGATACCAAATGCAATTAAAGCTACCACCACGAATGCGCCCATATCGGGCTCAGCCATCAAGAGGCCACCAACCAAGGCAACTGCAATACCCATTGGTAGCATGCCCTTAACAAAAGAATGTAGATATTCTTGACGTTGTACTGTGTAGCTTGCAGCAAAAATGACAGCCGCAAATTTCATGAGCTCAGATGGCTGGAAGTTCATAAGGCCAAGTGGAATCCAACGCTTAGCCCCATTTACTCCTTTACCAACACCAGGAATGAGAACTGCAATTAATAGCAGCACGGTAAAACCAAAAATGAGGGGAGAATAGCGATCCCACATTTTGCTTGGGATCTTGAAAACCCAAATACCAACCCCAAGAGCAATTGCCAAAGAAATCATATGGCGAATGAGGAAAAAGTTACTACTGTAGTTAGCGTATTTAGGGCCATCGGCCAAAGTAATCGATGCTGAATACACCATTACTAAACCAATCAACATTAAGGATAGAACTGCCCATACCAGTAATTGGTCATACTCCATCATGCGCGAGCGTGTTTGCTCAACTCCTGATACAGCATCTCTTAAGCCAGTACGGAAGTTATCAATCTCACCTCGGGAAAAATTCCAAAAGCGATCTAAACCTAAGCGGTTATCGGGAAAAAATTTGTCTTTTAGATTCACGCTTGAGCTCCTTCGAAACGCATTCCCAATTCCTCAACTTCACCAACAAATGCCTGAGCGCGGGCAACATAATCTTTAAATTGATCAAAACTCGCACACGCAGGAGAAAGCAAAACTAAATCGCCAGCCTGTGCTTGTTCTGCAGCCGTCCTGACAGCAGCTTCTAAGTTGCCGCTCATCGTACAAGGCACATCCTGACCAATAGCTTCGCCAATGGCAGCGCCATCTTTTCCAATCAAGAAAACGCCTTTTACAAAACGTAGAGTAGGTTCACGTAGTGGGCCAAAGTCTTGCCCTTTACCATCGCCACCTGCAATTAACCAAATCCTCTTGCCAGTTTCATTACCACCCAAACCATTTAGGGCAGCTACTGTTGCGCCGACGTTGGTACCCTTACTATCATCAACATATTCAACATCATTGACTATCGCAATACTCTGAACACGATGAGGTTCACCGTGATAATCACGTAAACCATGTAAGAGAACATTCATTGGCAAGTTAGCAGCTCTTGCTAATGCCAGCGCAGCTAGTGCATTTAATGCATTGTGACGACCACGAATTCTGAGTGCATCGGCCGGGATAAGACGCTTCAAGCGAAGTGGCTCATCTTGTTTCATTGCCAGAGATTTACGACGACGTTTAGCTTGCGGCTCAAGATCTTCATCCACTTCGGCCCATACTAGCCAGTCGATTCCTCCAGCACGCAAGTCGTGCTCGATACCAAAGGCGCCTTGCTCATCAGGCCTATCAGAACCAAAGGTAACAATCGACCTTTCTGATTTTTTGTCATTAGAAAGTAAATTCATGACCATAGAGTCATCGCGATTTAAGATACAAATGGTATCTACGCCAAATATTTTTGCTTTTGCATCTGCATACGCTTGCATATCACCATGCCAATCCAAATGATCTTGTGTGATATTGAGAACAGTAGCTGCAGTTGCATTAAGAGTGTACGTATAAACCAGTTGGAAGCTAGATAATTCCAGCACCCAAATATCAGGCATATCTTCAATTTGATCAGCATCATTTAAGCAAGTCATTAGCTTGTCTAAAGCTGCAGGACTAATATTTCCTGCTACTGCAACCTTCTTGCCAGCGCGCTCGCAAAGCTGTCCTGTTAAGGCAGTAGTGGTTGTTTTTCCATTAGTGCCAGTAATGGCTAACACTGCTGATGAATAAGCAGAATTATTTGCTTGTGCCATGCGATCTAACGCTGCAATTGCACGTGCAAAAAATTCAATCTCACTCCAAATATCAATCCTGACTTTTCTGGCTTTGACTAAGAATGATTGAGTCGGCTCTTGGAGCGGAGATAGACCAGGGCTGATACCAATCACATCAATATCATTTAATAGCTCATCGCGCAATGGTCCAAATTGAATATCTTTCAGTCCAGCTATTTGCAATTCCTCAAGCCAGACATTCTGGCGTTCAGAAAATTGAGACTGATCACGCGTGTCTATTAAACGAACGGTGGCACCATTACTCAAGCACCACTTAGCCATAGCAACTCCTGACTCACCTAGACCCATAATCAAAAATCGATTAGGGGCCTGATAGCCTGTGTCAGCTATAAAAGCAGGATTAGCGAAAGTGTTTTGTAAGTTCAGCATATTTACTTTTGGGCTCACCGTAATTTGAGGCTGGATAAGCCAATTAATACTAAGAGGATGGTGATGATCCAGAAACGCACGACTACTTGCGTCTCTTTCCAGCCACCTAGTTCAAAATGATGATGCAGTGGAGCCATACGGAAAATTCGGCGGCCCTCACCAGAATATTTTTTAGTTAATTTGAACCACAATACTTGCAGCATTACAGAAACGGTTTCTGCAACGAACACTCCACCCATCACAAAAAGCACAATCTCTTGGCGCACAATTACAGCGATAGTTCCAAGTGCACCGCCTAAAGCAAGCGCCCCAACATCACCCATAAAGACTTGTGCAGGATGCGTGTTGTACCAAAGGAAAGCTAAACCAGCGCCGCCCATAGCACCACAAAAGATCATCAACTCACCTGCGCCAGGGATATAGGGAAACAATAAATATTTGGCATAAATTGCATTACCCATCACATAGGCAAATGCGCCTAATGCGGCCCCCACCAAAATGACAGGCATGATCACCAGGCCATCGAGGCCATCAGTCAGATTTACTGCATTACTGCTTCCAACGATCACCAAGTAACTCAAGATGATGAATCCCATCATGCCTAGTGGATAGCTAACTTCTTTGATGAAGGGCAATAGAAGATTTGTTTTTGCTGGCAGATCAAGGGCAAAGCCGCTCCTCACCCATTCGTAGAAAAGTTGGAGCACTTTGAGGTTATTCACCTCTGAAACTGAGAATGCTAAGTAAATCGCTGCAAATAAACCAATGCAAGTTTGCCAAAGAAATTTTTCTCTAGATGCCATTCCTTTAGGATCTTTATTAACAACCTTGCGATAGTCATCTACCCAGCCAATTGCGCCAAAGCCGAACGTGACAATCATCACAATCCAGATGAAGCGATTACTTAAGTCTGCCCACAATACGCAAGAAACAAAAATACCAATCAAGATCAGAACTCCGCCCATTGTTGGAGTACCAGATTTGACTAAATGGGTTTGTGGTCCATCGGTACGAACAGCTTGACCCATTTTTAAGGCAGTCAATTTACGAATTACCCATGGGCCGGCAGCCAAGCCAATTAATAAGGCCGTGACAGTTGCCATCACAGCTCTAAAGGTAATGTAGTTAAAGACCCGAAAGAATCCAAAATCATCCTGTAGCCATTGCGCCAAAATTAAGAGCATGTTTTAGCCTCCTCTAATAAGGCTTGCACCACACGCTCCATGCGCATAAACCGTGAACCTTTAATCAAAATATTTAAATGTTCCTTGCTACCAGTTGATTGGGCATGTAAAGCATCTCTCAACTGCACAATAAGACTATCTATTTCAGAGAAATGTTTTGCACTAGTGGTTAGCAACCTACTCTTCTTAACTTCTTCAAAGCCTTCAATAGCAAATTGACACTGCTGACCTAAAGCAAATAATTTAGTAACCCCCTGCTCAGCAGCATAAGCACCAACTTCGCGATGAAATTCAGGACCCTGATTACCCACTTCTCCCATATCACCCAAAACTAACCAGGATGTATTGCCTGACTGCTTCAATGCATCAATTGCTGCTCTTACTGAATCTGGATTAGCGTTATAGCTGTCATCAATTAAAGTGTGATTGGGATCAATCTTCTTAGCTTGCATCCGCCCATGAACCGGTAAAAATGATTCAAGACCTTGCCTAATTTTTTCGAGGCTAATACCAGCTGCTAGTGCAACTGCGCTAGCAGCTAATGCATTGCGTACATTGTGACTACCTAAGGTATTGAGCTGCACTTCTATAGAGCCCAACTCTGTCTGCACTTGCACTTGATCGTTGCTGAGTAAGCGCCCTATTACTGCAGCCTGAGATTTTGACTGTCCAGATAGCAAAACAAAATCAATTACTTTTCTCCCAGCAGCAGCTTCATGCCAGACACCTGCGAACTCTGAGTCTGCGGGGAAAACTGCAACGCCGTCATTTGGCAAAGCACGGAGTGCATCAGAGTGCTCTTGCGTCACTGCAGCTACCGTAGCCATAAATTCTTGATGCTCACGCTGTGCATTGTTAATCAGGGCGATATTTGGTTGTGCAATGTTTGCGAGCTGAGCAGTTTCACCTGGGTGATTCATGCCTAATTCAACTACCGCTAGCCGATCTGTCGACCGAAGCTTTAACAAGGTTAGCGGTAGGCCAATATCATTATTAAGATTACCCTTGGTAACAAGAGTGTGCTGTTCGCCTACAGCAGCCTTAAATATCGAAGCAATCATTTCTTTAACGGTGGTCTTACCATTACTACCTGTTACTAAAGCCAATGGAATTGGATGATTGCTACGCCAAGCTTTAGCTAATATTCCTAAGGCAATTCTTGTATCTAAAACGCATACAGCGGGTAGATTTACAGGGCATTTATCTTTATTGCTAATAAGCACTCCAGCCGCGCCTGCTTTAGCAACATCAGACAAAAAGTCATGTGCATCAAAACGCTCGCCTACTAGGGCTATAAATAATTCTTTAGAATCAATTTGACGGCTATCCGTTCCAACTCTTGAAATATTGGCCAATTGAGCATCTTGTGCAGAAATATTGAGTAGCACACTGCCAGGTAGCATGGTGTGTACTTGAGCTAGCGTTGTCATTGCAGACATCAAGCCATACCCCCAGTAGCTAAGCGAATATGCTCTTGGTCTGAGAAATCAAATTTTTTGCCCTTAATTTCTTGGGTAGTTTCATGACCTTTGCCTGCAACCAAGACAATATCTTGAGGAGCAGCATTCCGCACAGCAGCCATAATCGCTGCAGAGCGATCAATAATCATCTGCACATTTGAATTCTGATTGATGCCATCACAAATCATTTTTATGATTGACTGCGGGTCTTCAGACCTAGGGTTATCGCTCGTAATGATGATTTGGTCGGCATACTGCTGAGCGACTGCCCCCATTTGAGGACGTTTACCAACATCACGATCACCTCCACAACCAAATACACACCAAATCTTTCCGCCTCGTTGCTGTGCTATAGGAGCTAAAGCCTTCAATGTCTTTTGCAAAGCATCTGGGGTATGTGCGTAATCAACTACTACCAATAAACCCTCTGTCTTTTGCTGCTTACTCACTTGAATTAATTCCATACGCCCGAGTACCGGATGCAATTGACTTACCTTCCTGCTTGCCTGCTCACAACTTAAACCTTGGGTTAGCAATACAGTCCACACCGCAAGCGCATTGCTTAAATTAAATTCACCTAATAAGGGGATATGTAAAACATTACTTTCAGCCCCCTTGTAAGTGAATAAAGAGTCGTATCCAGCACCATTTAAGATGCTATCTTTAGCGTAAATACACTGCAGACGATCACCGAACTTTTCAAATCCCTGGAGAGCATCTTGATTAGTTGTATAGGCCCATACCTTGATATCACCTTTAGCTAAAAGCTTCATCGCGATCTCACGACCAAATGCATCATCTAAATTAATGACCGCATGCTCTAGCCCTGCAAATGCGAACAGCTTTGCTTTTGCCTCAGCGTAGTGAGCCATAGTGCCGTGATAATCTAAATGATCTTGGGTTAGATTTGTAAACACTGCACAATTGATCTGAGTACCAGCTACTCGATTTTGATGTAAGGCATGTGATGACACTTCCATCACTGCTTGCTTAGCACCAACCTTCAATAATTCTTTAAATTGAGTTTGTAGCTTTGGTGCATCCGGAGTTGTATAGCCAGTTTGTACTAAAGAACCTGTGAAGCCCGTACCTAAAGTACCCAATACTGCTGTTCGATGGTTTGGTTCATCTAATGCTTGAGCTAACCATTGTGTAATACTAGTTTTACCATTGGTGCCAGTAACGCCAATTACTTTTAATTGCTTACTGGGATAGTCATACCATTGGGCAGACAATTCACCAGCTTTTTCTGCCAGGCTTTCAACTGCAATACATTTTGGGTGATCTCGATATTCTGTACCAGCACCCACAGGGTCGAATAACACTACAGCTGCACCATTCGCTAATGCAGCATTGATAAATTGACGGCCATCTCGTAATGCATTTCCATGACCAACAGGGTAGGCAAAAAAGATGTCGCCAGACTGTATCTGGCGACTATCTGCACTAACCTTAGCCGTACTATTTGCTTGGCTGCGCAAGTGCTCAATCAGATGATTGGGTTCTATATTCAATGCCGCCCTCATCTTTTCAGAACCACCTGCTGCGTCTGTACATTTGCAGTACGAATCTCGTCAGGGCTCTTGTCTTGCAAAACCATTTGCTTCACTTTGTTATCAGGTAATACATTGAGAGTATTGAGTGTTTCACTCACAATACTTGAGAACACTGGTGCAGCAACATCGCCGCCATAGTGACTCCCACCAGTTGGTTCATCAATCATTACCGCCACCACAATTCGGGGAGCACTAATCGGCGCCAAGCCAGCAAAGTAAGCGCGGTATTTATTGCCATACCCCTTACCAACTAATTTATGAGCTGTACCTGTCTTACCGCCAACTCTAAAGCCCTCAGCCTGCGCCTTGATTGCAGTACCGCCAGGCTCAGTAACCGTTTCAAGCATGGTGCGCATTTCAATTGCAGTCTTAGCGGAAAGAACTCGAGTGCCTGGTTTGAAATCAGGACTACGCTCAATTGTTAGCGGCACTAGTTCTCCATCACGTGCAAATACCGTGTAAGCACGAGCAACCTGAAATAGAGATGCGGAAATTCCGTAACCAAATGCAATCCGCGCCTGATCGGTTGGCATCCATTTTTTAAAAGGATGTACCGTTCCCGCTACGGCTCCAGGGAAGCCAATTTTCGGCGCCTGTCCTAAACCAACCGCTGTATAAAAATCCCACATCTCTTCTGGAGAAAGGTTATTCATTGCAATTTTTGCGGTACCGATATTGCTAGATTTCTGAATAATCTCTGCAACCGTGAGATTTCCATAAGGATGAGTGTCGGTAATGGGTTTTGGTCCGATAAGATACTTGGCACCGATCACCATATTGGTATCTGGTTTTACCGCGCCTTTTTCTAAAGCAATTGCAATCGTTAATGGCTTAATAGTTGAGCCAGGCTCAAATGTATCTGTCAATACGCGATTACGTAGCTGCTCACCTGTAAGGTATTTGCGATTATTTGGGTTATAACTTGGGTAATTAGCCAAGGCCAAAATTTCACCTGTTTGCGTATCTAAAACTACAGCGCCACCAGCCTTAGCGTGGTGTTTCTCAACCGCGTCCTTAACCGCGTTATAAGCTAGATACTGAATCTTGCTATCAATCGAGAGATTTAAATCTTTGCCATTTTGCGGCAATTGTAAGATCGCCATTTCCTCAACAACTCGACCTAAGCGATCAACCACAACGCGTCTTTGGCCGGCATGGCCAGCAAGCTCTTTCTCTCTAGAAAGCTCCATTCCTTCTTGGCCACGATCCTCAACATTAGTAAAGCCAACGACGTGTGCCATCGCTTCGCCCTCTGGATAGAAGCGGCGATATTCGTTATTTAAACCAATGCCTGGAATTTCTAACTGCTTAATTTGTTGTGCAACTGCTGGCTCAACCTGACGCTTTAAGAAAACCTGCTTACGTTCTTCTTTTAATTTCTTACGTAATTCTGATTCGCTAATCTGCAGCAGACTAGCTAGCTTTTGCACTTTGTCTGCCGCCAAATCATTGGGAACTGTATCGTTATAAGCAATTACAGACTTCGCCTCCAAACTAGTCGCAATTACCTGGCCATTGCGATCCAAAATTTTTCCACGACTGGCTGGTAATTCCAACTCGCGCTGAGTACCACGCACTCCCTTTGCTTCATAGAATGCATTCCCAGGACCCTGAATCCAAAACGCGCGAAACAAGAGCATCATGAAAACGAAGAATAAAAGAAATAGCATTAAGCGCGACCGCCACATTGGTAGGCGTAATACTAAATTTGGCGTAGTGGAAAAACCAACCGGCTTCATTTAGTCTCCTTTAAGTACAAAGTACGTTCAGGAGAAATCGGAGACATGCGTAGTTGATTGCGTGCCACATCACGGATACGCGCAGACTTCGAAAGATTACGTTGCTCATACTCTAAACGTAACCAGTCTTGATTTAATCTACGTTCTTCAATTTGAGCACGTTCTTGTGCGATAAATAATTTACGGGCACTTTGCTGAGCCGCTACTAGCGATAAAGCGCAAATCAATAACAAGGCGAGCAAAGTCAAAGTGGCGCGATTCATGCGGATGCATCCATCCTTTTTTCGGCAATCCGCATGATGGCCGAACGAGCACGTGGGTTTTCTAATACCTCGGCTTCACTTGGCTTAATACGGCCAATGATTTCTAAAGCGCTTTGTGGCAAATCCTTTTCGCGCACAGGTAAACCACGCGGCACTTCTACTTTTGAATGCGTCTGGAAAAACTGTTTCACGATCCGATCTTCTAAGGAGTGAAAACTAATAACCGCAAGTCTTGCGCCTGGCTTCAATAAACTCAATGCAGCCTGCAGCCCATGCTCTAAATCCTTTAACTCGCGATTAATAAAAATCCGCAATGCTTGAAAAGTCCTAGTAGCTGGGTCTTGACCAGCTTCACGCGTACGCACCACACTAGCCACCAAGCTTGCTAGTTGC
Organism: uncultured beta proteobacterium; assembly: GCA_903909925.1. Taxonomy (GTDB): domain Bacteria; phylum Pseudomonadota; class Gammaproteobacteria; order Burkholderiales; family Burkholderiaceae; genus Polynucleobacter. The sequence goes on from CAIVXR010000228.1 coordinate 36,568, forward strand.
ATTGTCGTTTTTGGGGACAGGCCTTCTTCTCGCTTTGCCACAATGGCTTTAGCAATCTGAAATGCAAAACGCTCTTCTCCGTAAGTCTTAATCACGTGTGTGATTTCCTCCTGCGGTGCCTGCTCTAACCACTCTGCAGCTGTTAGGCCTTGATCTGTATTCATCCTCATATCGAGAGGACCCTCGCGACGAAAGGAAAAGCCTCGATGCGCTTCGTCTACTTGTGGTGAGCTGATTCCTAAATCCAATAAAATTCCATCGACTGATTCTGTTTGCGCGTACTGCGCCATCTGTGCAAAGCTGTCGTGCACGATAGTCAAGCGTGGGTCGTTGATTTTCTCTGCTACCGCAATCGCATCCAAATCCTTGTCGAACGAAATCATGCGCGCAGATGTAGGAAGCTGTTTGAGCAAAGCTTGCGTATGACCTCCGCGCCCAAACGTTCCATCGATTACCAGAATATTGTTTGCTGTGTTTTGTTTTTGAATTAGCGGGCCACTGATTAGCGCCGTCACCGCCTCGGCCAGTAACACTGGGCGATGAGTCATGTTCATAGCGCCCTGTCATCAAAAATTAAATTGCTTGAGTGCTTCAGGCATGCCTAGTGCAATGGCAGCCTGTTCTTTTGCAGCATATGTAGCTGCGTCCCACAACTCCAAGTGACTACCCATGCCAAGCAAGATCACTTCTTTTTCGATTCCAGCTGCCGCACGTAATTCGGGGCTCACTAAAATTCGACCAGCATTATCTAAATCGATTTCTGCAGCATTGCCGAGAAAAATTCTGCGCCACCAATGTGCATCCATAGGAAGTTGAGCAACTCGGGCTCTGAAACTTTCCCACTCGGGCCTTGGAAATAGCAGCAAGCATCCATCTGGATGTTTTGTGAGCGTGATGCGACCATCGCCTTGAACCAACAAGGCGTCACGATGCTTGGCCGGAACCGACATTCGACCTTTTGCATCCAAATTGAGAGCTGACGCACCTTGAAACACCATTTACCCCACTTTTTCACACTTCCTCCCACTTTAGAGGATCGCAATAAGGGGGTCAAGTGTTTTTGGGTATTTTTTTGGGAAATTCTCTAGTGTTTACAAACACTTAGCGTCATGTCTTGAGAAAATAGTGATAATAAAATAGCTACTTGAAACAATGGCTTGGAAAATATACTTAAGAATAGGTCTTAGCTATATGACTAGATAATGCTCAAATATACTGTATTTATGAACAGTAGAACCTAAAAAATATATCAAAATTAATCTGTAATTCAATTCCCAGATTAATTTAGGCTAAATCGTAAATAACAGTTTCAAATTTTGTAAGCGGTGGTCGTCATCACTTTGGACATGGCTTGCATTATTTTTTGAATTGGCTGAGGCAAGGTTTCTCCGCCTGCATGTGTAGCCTCTTGTCCATGCTCAATTTCATCCATCCGCATTTGATCAACAATTGCGCGCGAACGATGATCCTCTTCGGGTAAGTTTTTGAGATGACTCTCAAGATGCCGCTCAACTTGTTTTTCAGTTTCAGCAACAAAACCTAAGCTCCATTTATCGCCTGCTAAGCCAGCTGCCAAGCCGATTGCAAAGGATCCTGCATACCAAAATGGATTGAGATAACTGGTATGCGAACCAAGCTCTTTAAGGCGGGTTTCACACCAGGCCAAATGATCCATTTCTTCTTGGCCTGAGTGATTCAGCATCTCTTTAATGTCTCCATTTCTGGCAACTAATTTTTGTGATTGATATAAAGCTTGCGCACAAACTTCGCCTACATGATTGATACGCATCAATCCCGCTGCATGTTTACGTTGCTCAGAATCTAATGCGGCATTTGCCCCAGATTCGGAGCCAGGGGTAGGTCTTTGAGCGTTTGCTCCCCCAACCACAGAACGAAGTGCGGTATCAAACTCAACAATGAAGCGGTCAATTAGTGTCATATATAGAAAATTAAACTAAAACTTCAGTTTTATAGCTTTGCTTTGTCTTTAATCCCAATTCTGCCAAGAGCGCACGGTCTTCTTCTGCCTCTGGATTACCGGTAGTAAGTAATTGCTCACCATAGAAGATTGAATTGGCACCTGCCAAGAAACACAGCGCCTGGACAGCTCTTCCTAACTGTTGGCGACCAGCAGATAAACGCACGCGGGCCTTGGGCATTGTGATACGAGCAACTGCAATGGTTCTAACAAATTCCAGAGGATCCAAAGGCTTTTGATCGGCCAAGGGTGTTCCAGCAACAGGCACCAAGTGGTTGATGGGAACAGACTCAGGATAAGGACTTAAATTTGCTAAACGCGCTAAGAAAGCAGCCCGCTGTTCACGAGATTCACCCATTCCTACAATACCGCCACAGCAAACAGACATACCCGCTGCACGAACATGAGAGATCGTATCTAAACGGTCCTGATAGCCACGGGTAGAAATTACTGAACGATAAAAATCTTCGCTGGTATCGAGGTTATGGTTATAAAAATCCAGGCCAGCTTCTTGTAGCGCTTGCGCTTGATTAGCCTCTAACATACCCAAGGTGGCACAGGTTTCTAGGCCTAAAGCTTTAACGCCCTTAATCATTGCGACTACTTTTTCGATATCGCGATCTTTAGGCTCGCGCCAAGCTGCACCCATACAAAAGCGGTTTGACCCTGCTGCCTTAGCAGCTTTAGCAGCCTCTAAAACCTCTTCTAGGCCCATCAACTTCTCAGCCTTCACATCGGTGTCGTAGCGTGCAGCCTGCGGGCAATAGCTGCAATCCTCAGGGCAGCCACCAGTCTTAATGGATAACAAGGTAGCAAGCTCTACATCGCCTTCAGGAAAATAAGTTTTATGAGTCTCTTGAGCTTTGAGCATCAATTGATCAAAAGGCAGGGCAAACAATGCTTCAATTTGAGCCACGGTCCACTGGCCAGAGGCATCTAACTCTTTGCGTAAATTAGCCTTAGATTTGACTAAGGTAAGAGGTATTTCAGCGGTTTGGGCGTCCAACATGGGTAAATTCCAGAAAATAGATCCATTCAAGGCATAAACATAACAGATACAAGCCGGAAATTGGAAAAACTAGTGGTCAAATATCAAACATGAAGGTTATTTCTGATTTAAATCAGCCCACTCTTGTTGACCGCAGCCTGGCTGCCGTTTGGCACCCCTGCACCCAGATGAAACATCATGAGTCTTTTCCCTTGATTGGCATCAAAAAGGGGAAGGGAGCATGGCTCTATGAGGAGAATGGGAATGCCCTACTCGACTGCATCAGCTCCTGGTGGACTAATTTATTTGGCCACTCTAATCCAAGGATTAATCAAGCCATTATTCATCAGCTAGAAAAGATTGAGCATGTCATGCTGGCAGGTTTTACACATGAACCAGTAGTTGAGCTCTCAGAAAAACTTGCTGCACTGACAAACGGAAATTTAGGCCATATTTTTTACGCATCAGACGGTGCGTCTGCAGTAGAAATTGCTTTAAAGATGAGTCACCATTTTTGGCAACTCGATGGTAAGCCCCAAAAGAAAAAATTTGTCTGCCTAGAAAATGGCTATCACGGAGAAACGTTAGGTGCATTAGCGGTAACCGATGTTGCTATCTTTCGAGAAGCTTATGGCTCACTCCTACAAGATGTATACACTGTCGCATCACCTGATGCACGCAAAGCAAAAGTTGGTGAGAGTGCAAAAGATGTTGCAAAACATGCAGCAGCCAAACTTGAAAAATTATTCGAAAAAGAGCATCAACACATTGCTGCCATCATCATCGAACCGCTAGTGCAATGCGCGGGGCAAATGGCAATGTATTCCCCTGAGTACCTTCGACTCGTCAGAGACCTATGCAATCGCTATGAGATACACCTAATAGCGGACGAGATCGCTGTTGGTTGTGGACGTAGTGGTAAGTTTTTTGCTTGCGAGCATGCGGGGATCTGGCCTGATTTCTTAACTTTATCTAAGGGCATTAGCGGCGGCTACCTTCCTCTCTCGCTTTGTATGACCACCAACACAATTTATCGTGCTTTTTATAGTGATCAAACCCAACAAGGCTTTTTACATTCACACTCATATACTGGTAATCCGCTTGCCTGCTCGGCAGCACTGGCCTGCTTAGAGATTTTTGAAACTGAAAAAGTTTTAGAAAAAAATATTGGACGCTCGCGAGATTTAGAAAATGCATTTGCATGGGCAAAAACAGACCCTCGCATAGAGTACTGGCGCCAACAAGGGATGATTCTGGCTTTTGACGTAAAAAGTCAACATCTTAAAAATCCGAATAGCTTTCCACGTGAAATGTTTGCCAAAGGATTAGAAGAGGGAGTTCTCATTAGGCCAATCGGCAATACGATATATGTCATGCCCCCATTCATTTTATCCGCTGAAGAAGCAATGCAAATGGGTAAAGCGATTCAGCGTACCTTAGAGAAAGTTTTGGCATGACTAGCTCATTTATCGCCCTAGGTCTTGCACAAGAGCAAATTGCAAACTTAGATACGCAACTACTCAAACGAAAATTACGTATTACTCAATCACCTTGCGATACCGAGGTAACAATAGATAGCAGGCAGCTCAAGGCTTTTTGCAGTAATGATTATCTTGGCCTCGCCAATCATCCAGACTTAGTCGATGCCTTAGCACAAGGTGGCCAACAATATGGTGTTGGTAGCGGTGCTTCACATTTAATTAGCGGTCATAGCGCAGCACATGAATTACTTGAGAAAAAATTAGCGTCTTTACAAGAAAAACATATCCCTAAAGTACGTGCCTTATTTTTCAGTACTGGCTACCTGGCTAATTTAGCGGCCATTACGGGTTTAGCTAGACTTACTCAGCACGGAGATCTGAGTATTTACTCAGCCAAGCTTAATCATGCTTCGCTGATTGATGGAGTTCGGTTGGCAGCTACACAGATGAATGCGGCAGTGAACTTATTCGATCACACTCAGCTTGCTTCGTTAACTGACGCACTCAAAAAAGATACAAAATCCCTTAAGCTCATTGTGATTGATGGTGTCTTTAGTATGGATGGTGATCTAGCGCCTGTTACAGTATTACTTCAGATTGCAGAACAACATGATGCTCTGTTGATAGTTGACGATGCCCATGGCTTTGGAGTGCTAGGTAAGCAAGGTCACGGGATCTTAGAACAGGAAAATATTCAGTCTGACCGCATCATCTATATCGGCACCTTAGGAAAAGCTGCTGGTGTCAGTGGCGCTTTTATTTGCGCACAAGATGCTTTTATTGAATGGCTCATTCAAAAGGGTCGCCCTTATATTTACAGCACCGCAACCCCACCTGCTATTGCACACACCCTGCTCAAAAGCCTTGAGATCATTGAAAGTGATGAGGGCAAGAAGCGTCGCAGCCAACTCAATGAGCTCATCCAGATTTGGCAAGATGAAATGATATTTTCGGAATGGAAAAAGATTCCTTCTTGCACTCCTATACAACCAGTGATCTTAGGTAGTAATGCCAATGCACTCATGGCAGCAAAGCTATTAGATCAGGCAGGGTACTGGATTCCGGCGATTCGCCCACCAACAGTACCTCCTGGTAGCGCACGCTTACGGATTACTTTCTCTGCAAATCATAGCGCTGATGATTTACGTAAACTCATCACTACCTTAAACAGAATCGAGCAGGAAGTACATCAAAAGGCAAGTCATGACTAAGATGACTGGCTTTTTTGTAACAGGTACGGATACTGAGGTTGGTAAAACTCTAGTGAGCGGCGCGCTGATCCTCAAGTTACGCGAACAAGGAAAGCAAGCTATAGGTTTTAAACCTGTTGTTGCTGGAACATATCAAAGCGCAAATGGAGAACTCTTAAATGAAGATTTAGAAACCTTACGTATTGCTTCTGGGCTAGCGCCAGGTCAAATGAATTTATCTTCTTACGTCCTAGACATGCCTGTAGCACCCCATCTGGCTGCAGCAAGTAAAGGAATTGTTTTGCAGCTGGGCACCATCATGCAAGCGCTACTCGAAACTCAAAAACACAGTGATTACTTAGTCATTGAGGGTGCTGGTGGATTATTGATTCCCTTAAATGATCATGAAAATTTAGGTGATCTCGTGCAGCAAATTAGTTTGCCAGTGATCTTGGTGGTAGGCATGAAGTTAGGCTGTATCAATCACGCTCTGCTTACCCAGGAAGCTATCAAAGCGCGTGGCTTAAAAATTGCAGGCTGGGTTGCAAACTCCCTAGCAAATGAAATGCCTCTGTTACAAGAAAATGTTGCTACCTTGCAGACAAAAATCAATGCACCCTTTTTGGGGCTCATCCCCTCCCTACCTAAAGCGCTTCAGAAATCTCATAACAGCCCCTATTCAATTGAAGCACTCAGTTTTGCTGCGCAGCACATGCAAATAGCGATCAACTAAAGCCCCTAAAACATGCCCCAAGGTGCAACCGGTGGGACTTTCAGATAAGATGAAGGCATGCATTTACTCCCTGAAATCCTTGATTCTGCAAAAACTATTCAAGATATTCGTCGCAATATTCATGCTCATCCTGAATTGCGCTTTGAAGAAAACCGCACGTCTGATTTAGTTGCAGAAGCCCTCTCAAGTTGGGGTATTACGGTCTATCGAGGTATGGGTAAAACAGGCGTTGTTGGTCGTCTCGATGGCGATTTAGGTCCTGGAAAAATGATTGGCTTGCGGGCTGATATGGATGCACTCCCGTTACAAGAGCACAATAATTTTGAGCATAGCTCCCGTAATCCTGGAAAGATGCATGCCTGCGGTCACGATGGTCACACTGCAATGCTTTTGGGAGCTGCGCAATATCTATCAAATCATCGTGACTTCAAAGGTACTGTGATATTTATTTTCCAACCCGCTGAAGAAGGCGGTGCTGGCGCACATGAAATGATTAAAGACGGGCTCTTCAAAGAATTTCCTTGTGATGCTGTTTTTGGATTGCACAACTGGCCGGGCTTAGAAGAAGGTCACTTTGGTGTTACTTCTGGCCCGATGATGGCTTCAAGCAATACTTTTGAAATCACCATCACTGGCAAAGGTGCTCATGCTGCCTTGCCTCATAACGGCGCTGATCCTGTTCTCACTGGAGCGCAAGTAGTGTTGGCACTGCAAAGCATCATTACTCGCAATAAGCGCCCCATTGATGCAGCCGTTCTCTCGGTCACGCAGTTTCATGCGGGGGAAACAAGTAATGTCATTCCTGACAGTGCATTTATTGGCGGTACCGTCAGAACATTTACCTTAGAGGTGCTAGATTTAATGGAGCAACGTCTTCGTGAAATTTCGCATAGTGTGGCAAGTGCATTTGATTGCAAAGCAGAAGTGGCTTTCTCCAGAAACTACCCGCCACTCATTAATCATGCTGCGCAAGTTCACTTTGCCAGTGAGGTAATGAGTGAATTAGTTGGCAAACAAAATGTGAATACCAATATTGATCCCACAATGGGTGCGGAAGATTTTGCTTTTATGTTGCTTGAGAAACCTGGCTGCTATGTGTTTCTTGGTAACGGGGATGGAGATCACCGCTCCGTAGGTCATGGCATGGGCCCATGCCATCTTCACAATCCCTCTTATGACTTCAATGATACACTGATTCCAGTGGGCGTGAGCTACTGGGTAAAGCTAGCACAACGCTATCTAGAGAAAAACTAAATCTTCTTGTAACTCAAATCTCTTAAGAGTTTGTGAATTTAGCGGGACGTTTTTCCATAAATGCAGCCATTCCTTCTTTTTGATCGCTTGTTCCAAAGCAAGTATGAAACAAACGACGTTCAAAATGAATCCCCTGTGAGAGCGTCGTTTCATAAGCTGAATTGACCGCCTCTTTGACCATCATTGCTGTTAGTAGCGGCATATCAGCAATCTCTTTTGCAATTGCTTTTACTTCTTTCAATAAATCTGCTTTTGGAAAGACTCGGGATACTAAGCCAGAGCGCTCAGCCTCTGCAGCATCCATCATTCTTCCAGTTAAAGCTAAATCCATCGCCTTAGCCTTAGAAACTGCACGTGGCAAACGTTGCGTACCGCCAGCCCCCGGGATGATTCCTAATTTAATTTCTGGTTGTGCAAACTTGGCATTATCTGCAGCCATGATGGTGTCACACATCATGGCTAGCTCACATCCACCTCCAAGTGCATAGCCCGATACTGCAGCAATCACAGGCTTACGAACTTTTTGCATATGCTCCCAATTACGAGAAATAAAATTATGGCGATACACATCTTGTAAATTACGCTTCGCCATTGAGGCAATATCGGCGCCGGCAGCAAATGCCTTCTCGCTACCTGTGACAATGATGCAACCAATGTTGTCATCTGCATCAAATGCTAGTAGTGCCTCACCCAACTCATCCATGAGTTGGTCATTTAGCGCATTGAGAACCTCAGGGCGATTTAAGGTAATAGTGGCAACTTTGCCATCTACTTCAGTCAAAATTGTTTTATAGCTCATCAATTTCTTTCTCTCTATATCTATCAATTAACGTGGTAACAATAACCACATCTTGCCATTTTGTTTCATACGCCCTGCAATTTCTCCCGCAGCATCACCCGAACCCCAGTAATAATCAGCCCTGACGCCACCTATAATTGCTTTCCCGGTATCTTGCGCCATCACGAGCTTTTGTATTGTTTGACCACTCAAAGCCCTAGTGGTAGATAAAAATACGGGGGCTCCTAACGGCAATGCTTGTAAATCAACTGCAATACTACGCTCGGCAGTCAGCGGTACCCCAAGAGCACCATCAGGCCCTAAATCAGCATCTACATTGCTTGGCAATTCTTTAAAAAACACAAACCGTGGATTAGCATTGAGCATGGTGTTGACGCGATCTGGATTGCGCTTTGCCCACTGAGAAATTCCTTGCATGGTTGCTTCGCTGCGAGTGATATCTTTGTGATCTAACAACCACTGCGCAAAAGATTTGAATGGTTGATCATTAGTACCAGCAAATCCAAGACGAAGAATACGACCATCTTCAAGGCGAATTTTTCCGGAGCCTTGTATTTGCATAAATGCAGCTGCAACTGGGTCTTGCACCCAAGCAATTTCTGAGCCCTGTAACATTCCCGAACTCATTAACTCAGCGCGCGTAGGGGCTGGACTGGGCTTAGTTCTGCGCCATGCCTTGGGATAAGCATAGAGGGCAACGTTATAGATACTCGTTCGACTTAGAGAACCATTCATCACTGGTTCGTAATAACCAGTGATGAGACCTATATCGCTTCCAGCACTATTTCGAATTTCATATGCCTGAAAATTATTTTCAAAATATTGTCGTACTGCTTGCTTATCTCGACTGGATATACCTGCTGCCTGAGCACAAACTGAACGCCAATTAATTTCACTACTACGTTTTCTAAGAGCGTCACAGCTTTTGAGCCAAGCTGACCATGCTTGTGTCAAATCATCTTCACCCCAGCCTTGTAAAGCTTGCCAAGATACAGCAGTAAAATTAGCTATTGGTGAGTTATATGGTGAGGTGCTTGCATTTAAAGTAAAGCTTGGACGATTTCCAGATCCACGTGTCGGGGGGGTTGAGCAGCCAACAATTAAGCTTGGAAGCAGAATTGCGAATACACTTACTTGAGATAATTTAAATTTAGAAATCATGATTACCAATTTACTCGATGAATACCCAATGCTGCTCTTTGTAATGGAAGGCGCTATCGCTTTGGGTCTACTGCTATTTATTGTCCTATGGACGGGCAAAGGGAAAAAATAGTTTTAAACGCTTTGCTCTAATGCAAGGTTCGGGGCATCACCAGGGCAAACTCAGGAATTGGCGCCTGGAAAAACTGAGCCTCCTCAGTAACGCAGAAGTACTCGCCTCTCATGGTCCCTGCTGGCGTGGGCAAAGTAGCCCAACTGGTGTACTCAAATTGCTCTCCAGCACGCAATAAGGGCTGTTGGCCAACCACCCCTAAACCACGCACTTCCTGAACATCATTGTCTCCATCAGTAATAAACCAATGGCGGGCAATGAGCTGGATACTGGACGAGCCAGTATTGCGAATGGTGACCGTATAAGCAAAGGCAAATTGGCGATTATCGGGGTCAGATTGCTCAGGAAGGTACTGGGCTTTGACCGTAATAGTAATTTCGTGGGGATTCATGCTCGAATTCTGCTCCATCCTAAGGCCAACTGCAAGCTAGAATCTAGGGATGGAAAGCCAAAAATCAACTGCAAACCGTCAATTTATCATTGCCCCCTCCATTTTGTCGGCTGACTTTGCCTGCCTAGGCAAGGAAGTCCAAGATGTTCTAGTGGCAGGCGCTGATTGGATTCACTTTGATGTGATGGATAACCACTTCGTTCCCAATCTCACAATTGGCCCACTAGTTTGTGAGGCTATTCGTCCCCATGCCATGAAAGATGGTAAGCCTGCAATGATCGATGTTCACCTCATGGTGGAACCTGTGGATCGCATCGTGCCCGATTTTGCAAAAGCTGGTGCAAACTTAATTAGTTTTCATCCTGAGGCAAGCCCTCACGTAGATCGCACTCTTAATTTAATTCGTGATCAAGGCTGCCAAGCAGGCTTGGTACTAAACCCTGCGACACCACTTGATCATTTAGATCACACCCTAGAATTACTCGACTTGGTTCTACTCATGTCAGTTAACCCAGGCTTTGGTGGTCAATCCTTTATTCCAAGCACTCTCAAGAAGATTGAACAAGTGCGCGCCCGCTTAGATCGTTACGAAGCTCAATCAGGGCGGCGTATTCGTCTTGAAGTAGATGGTGGAATTAAAGTGGATAACATTGCGCAGGTTGCACAAGCCGGTGCAGATACTTTTGTTGCTGGATCAGCGATTTTTGGAAAAGAAAATTACGCTCAAGTAATTGAGGCAATGAGAGCTGAATTAGGAAAGACTGGAAAATCCTAATGCAGCGCGAAGAATTTAATGCCCTAGCCAAGCAGGGTTTCAATCGCATTCCTCTTGTTAAAGAGGTTTTGGCTGATTTAGAAACCCCGCTCTCGCTCTATGTCAAACTCAGTCAAGCTTTTGGTGAGAAAAATACCTATCTACTGGAGTCTGTTTTAGGTGGAGAGCGTTTTGGCCGCTTCTCTTTTATTGGTCTGCCAGCCAAGACGATTATCAGAACGGTTGGCACCCCTTCTGCACCAGTAAATGAAGTGCTTACTGATGGCAAAGTAGTAGAAACTAATAGTGATAATCCATTGGATTTTGTTGATAGCTATTTCAAACGTTTTAAGGTTGCAGTTCAACCAGGTCTACCGCGTTTTTGTGGCGGTCTTGCTGGCTACTTTGGTTATGACACTGTTCGCTATATTGAGTCGCGTTTAGCCAAGCATCATTTGCCTGACGAACTCGGTCTGCCTGATATTCAACTCATGCTAACTGAAGAGTTGGCAGTAATTGATAACGTTGCTGGAAAAATTTACTTCATTGTGTATGCAGACCCAAGCATTGCTAACGGCTTTGAAAAAGCGCAAGATCGTTTAAAAGAATTACTCACTTGTTTGGGTAAGCCAGCAAATATGCCTGCGTCATTAGCAAGTACGAAAACTGAGTTAATTCGTAAATTTAAGGCTGCGGATTTTGAAGATGCAGTACGTAAAACCAAAGAATATATTTTGGCGGGCGACTGTATGCAAGTAGTGATTGGTCAACGGATTAGCAAGCCATTTACTGACTCGCCTCTTGCGCTTTACAGAGCCCTGCGCTCTCTGAACCCATCACCCTATATGTATTTTTATGACTTTGGTGATATGCAAATTGTGGGCTCATCTCCAGAAATTCTGGTTCGCCAGGAAAAACGTGCAGCAGAAAAAATTGTGACGATTCGCCCACTTGCCGGAACCCGGCCACGTGGCGCGAACCCAGAGGAAGATGAGCGCTTAGCTAAAGAGTTGCTGGCTGACCCTAAAGAAATTGCTGAGCACGTCATGTTGATTGATCTTGCTCGTAATGACGTTGGTAGAATCGCCAAGACGGGATCTGTCAAAGTTACCGATTCCATGTCAATTGAAAAATATTCTCATGTGCAGCATATTGTGAGCTCGGTAGAGGGTGATCTTCTAGATAATATGAGCAATATGGATGTCTTACGCGCAACTTTCCCTGCAGGCACGCTCTCAGGTGCACCTAAAATTCGTGCAATGGAAATTATTGATGAGATGGAAATTGTGAAGCGCGGAGTTTATGGTGGCGCGGTAGGCTATCTTTCCTTCTCAGGCGATATGGATGTAGCTATCGCTATTCGTACTGGCGTTATACGTGATGGTATGTTGCATTCCCAGGCAGGTGCTGGCGTGGTAGCGGACTCAGACCCAACTGCTGAATGGAAAGAAACTGAAGCCAAGGCGCGCGCAGTATTAACAGCCGCAGAATTAGTGCAAGGAGGACTCGATGCTCCTCATGATTGATAACTACGATTCTTTTACTTATAACCTCGTGCAATATTTTGCAGAACTAGGTGAAGAGATAAAAGTATTTCGAAATGACGAAATTGCAGTGGAAGATATTGCAAAACTGAATCCTGCACGTATTTGCATTTCCCCTGGGCCATGCAGCCCAGGAGAAGCTGGCATCTCTGTAGAGACTATCAAACGCTATGCTGGCCAGATTCCGATTCTAGGCGTGTGTCTTGGCCATCAAGCGATTGGCGAAGCTTTTGGTGGTAAGGTGATTCGAGCCCAGAAGGTAATGCACGGCAAGACTGACTCTATTCACCACACGGGTGTGGGTGTATTTAAAAACTTACCAGACCCCTTTAAGGTGACCCGCTATCACTCACTAGCTATTGAAAAGAGTTCACTACCTGCCGTACTTGAAGTGACGGCTACATCTTCTGATGGAGAAATCATGGGCGTACGCCATCGTGAACTTGCTGTACAAGGTGTGCAATTTCATCCTGAATCCATTCTGTCTGAGCATGGTCATGCCCTGCTCAAGAATTTCTTACTTAATAAGTAAATAGCGCTATGCCAATCACTCCACAAGAAGCACTGCAACGCTGCATCGAGCATCGCGAACTTTCTCATGATGAAATGACTGCCATGATGCGGCTCATCATGAGTGGTGAAATGTCGCCTGAGTTAGTCGCAGGACTATTGGTAGCTCTACGTACCAAAAAAGAAACCGTTGGGGAGATTGCTGCTGCCGCAAGAGTCATGCGTGAATTCGCAACTTCAGTTCATGTAGATGATCGCGCTCACCTAGTTGATGTTGTAGGAACAGGTGGCGATGGCGCGCACACTTTCAATATCTCTACTGCAGCGATGTTTGTAGCTGCAGCAGCTGGGGCAAAAATCGCCAAGCATGGCAATCGCAGTGTGAGTAGCAAATCTGGTAGTGCTGACGTGCTCGAAGCCTTGGGCGTAAACCTAGGATTGTCTGCAGAGCAAGTTGCCAAATGTATTTCTTCAGTGGGCGCTGGCTTTATGTTTGCCCCGAATCATCATCCTGCCATGAAAAACGTTGTGCCGATTCGAAAACAATTAGGCGTGCGGACTATTTTCAATATCTTGGGGCCGCTGACAAATCCTGCCGATGCTAAACGTATCTTGATGGGTGTTTTTCATCCAGATCTTGTGGGTATTCAGGCCAGGGTATTGCAAGCCTTAGGTA
>CAIVXR010000229.1 GCA_903909925.1 uncultured beta proteobacterium
CCAAGACAAGCTCTCCCAAAAACCATCTGGGGCATTCAAGGGCATATGCGCAATCAAAGTTCTGAGGGCTTAAAAGTGATTCAGATTTTAGAAAATACGCCTTTTTATACGCGCTCTGTTTTAAATTCAGAACTATTGGGCGAGAAAGTAGTCTCTTTTCATGAGACCTTAAATGTACCCAAGCTCACATCAACTGCGACACAATTCATGCTACCTTGGAGAATGCCGCGTAGGACTTGGTAGCTAAAAGATAAGCTACTGTAAGGCCCTGCCGCTCTTGCGAGGGTTGCGACGCCGCTCTTGGCGCTCCATCAGATCAACAAACCACAGCAAATGATCATGCGTCGTTCCTTCAAAACGTTTTTCATGTGGCACTTCAGTCACTGCATTTACCAGGTACTGAATCGCTTTGTCAGCATCAACTTGATGCTGCCTCGAAAATACTTTAGATATCGCTGTAAAGGCTTCGGCTAAAAGGATCACTTTTCTCTTTGAAGGCACATAGGCCCGAGTGGAGACCGAATCCAAATTGAGCTTTTCTACTTGGCGGCCAATCTCAGCATAAATCAGCCTAGCCGCCTGAATCGCTGGACGGCAATCCCAGGGTAAATCAGAGATCCCATTTTCCGCGCGAGAATATAAAACATCTGCATGCTTTAGAAGGCGCGCAATCACACTGGCAATTTGATCATTAAATTCAGGTGTTTGTAACCAAGTATCTGGATCAAGTCCAGACTCTCTCATCCAATTAAGCGGCAAATAGATTCTGCCATTTGCAGCATCCTCACCCACATCACGCGCAATATTCGTAAGCTGCATCGCCAGACCTAACTCACAGGCTCTCGCTAAAGTTTCTGGCTCTCTGCGATCCATGATCACGCACATCATGGCGCCCACTGTCCCCGCAACCCGCGCGCAGTAGTCTAATAGATCCTCTAAGGTGTCGTAAGTTTTAAACTGGGTATCCCACTCATAACCCTCAATGAGTGCGAGCGGTAAGCTAATCGGTAAATCAAACTCTTTAACCACAATCGATAAGGCGCGATCAGCAGCAATATCATCTGGTGTGCCTTGATAGATTCGGTCAAGCCGTTCACGCAATTTTGGTATCGCGTCTGGCTGCGCATCTACTGCATCCGCTACATCATCGGTAATCCGACAAAACGCATAGAGGGCAGTTGCTGGATCTCTGACTCTCTGCGGCAAAATTCTGGAGGCGGCAAAGAAGGACTTTGATCCATCTCGCATCGTTTCAACGCACTCTTGAAGGTCTTGCATGCTCTGACTCATGACACAACTTTTCTAGGCTCAGCCACTACCGTCATTAAGGCCTTTGCGGAAGACAACACACCGGGAATGCCGGCACCTGGATGCGTTCCAGCCCCCACCATATAGAGACCTTGGACATCTTCGCTACGGTTATGCGGTCGAAACCAAGCACTTTGAAGTAGGAGCGGTTCAAAACCAAAGGCAGCACCTTTAACGGACAGGAGACGATCCTGAAAATCTTGAGGGGTCATGAGAAAGGATGTTTTCAGATGCTTTTCGAATCCAGGCAAAACACTTTTATCTAAATATTTAGCAATCGCTTGACGATAAGGCTCAGCCTCTTTCGCCCAGTCTGTACCACTTGCTAAATTTGGTACTGGGGCTAATACATAAAATGCATCGCCTCCAGCAGGTGCCAAGGATGGATCTGTAGCTGTTGGTCTATGTAAATACAGACTAAAGTCATCTGCTAGTTTATGTTTCTTAAAAATATCTGTGAGTAATTCTTTGTAACGCTTGCCCAACAAGATCATATGATGGGGGACATCAGGATATTGCTTATCTGTACCGAAATACCAAACAAAAAGACTCATAGAGTACTTACTACTATTGACCTTAGAATCGGTCCAAACTTTACGATGCTCTGGAGCAATGAGTTTTTGATAAGTCCACGCAGCATCCGCATTTGAAACAACAATATCTGCAGGAATAAATTCACCATTGGCAAGCGTGACGCCTTGCGCTTTACCATTCTCCACTTCGATGCGCTTGACCTCAGAGTTCAGACGAATTTGCACTCCTCTGCCAGCTAATAAGCCTGCTAAGCCCTTGATTAACGAGCCTGTACCACCCATTGCAGAGTGCACTCCATGGCGTCTTTCTAAGGAGTTAATGAGTGCATAGACAGCTGTTACCGAAAAAGGATTGCCGCCAATGAGCAGTGGATGAAAACTCATTACTTGACGTATCTTGTCGTTCTTTAAGTGACGTGCCACTAATTTATAGATACTTTCCCAAGCTCGCATCTTAATCATCGATGGAATTGCGCGAACTAAATCCCCAATCGAATCAAATGCCGTAGAACTTAACTCTTGAAATCCAAGCTTGTAGCATTTTTCTGCTTCTGCTAAAAAGCGTTCGTAACCTGGCAAGTCTTCTGGTGCAAACTTCGCCACTTCAGCGCGCATTCTGGCGGGGTCACCCGTGTAGTCAAAATGGGTTCCATCATCAAAACGGATGCGATAGAAAGGATCCATTAAACGCAGATCAACATCATCTGACATCTTCTTGCCACACAGCTCCCATAATTCTTCGAGTAAGAATGGTGCAGTAATGATGGTGGGGCCGGCGTCAAAGGTATAGCCATCGCGATGGTGGACATAGGCCCTACCCCCAGGAGCATCTAGCTTTTCTAGAACAATGACCTTGTAGCCTTTGCAAGACAAACGAATCGCAGATGCTAATCCGCCAAAACCACTTCCAATCACAATGGCAGTGGATTCTTCGTCCTCCTTAAAGTCAGCTTTTTTTAACATTTACCAAACCAACTTTTCTACAAAAAAATAGCGTCATATTGATCCTATGACGCTATTGGTTATCACAAACTATAGATTACTTCATTGCCACCGATTTCGTTGATGGAGCAGAATCTTGACCCTTCAGTGGCGGCTTAGCTGGGCCTGTCAAGAAGGGATAGTCTGGCAACATCGATACGCCATAGAGCGGCTTGTATGCTCCTTGGTGACAAGTTGCGCAGTTGGCTTTAGCAACATCACCAGTAGGCCCTAAACGATGAGGAGGAAACAGTCCTGCGATCGGCTCCATGTAATTATTATTAATATCTTGTGCCATCCGAATGGCATACCAAGCTTTCGCTCTTTGTGGGGGACTCTCTTCCCAAGATGAGAAATTACGCGAGTTATGACAATACGTGCAATTAACACCTAACGATTTTGAGAAGTGCATCATCAAAGCATAAGTAGCTTCAGTTTCATGGATGCTATGTTTATTGCCAGTTGGTAATGCGGTATTACCCTGCACACGAATATTGCTCGATTTGCTGAGATAACTAGAGAAATAGTCATTTGGCAAGGAAGCATAACCAGAGGCAGCAACTGGCGTATTTTGTCCGTCTTTATTACCCAAGAGTCCATTGCCTGTTTGCTGTTTAGGATCTTTAAACCATACTTGCTGAGGAATGTTATTGCCGCGGTGACAGGTATAGCAGGTCACACCGGTTAGAGCAACGTGATCTTGCCATTGAGTATTGACTCGTTGTGTCATCAAAATCATATTACGTGCAACTTGCTTGGTATACAGCGAATCATCCGCAAAGTTCGCAGCGTTATGACAATAGGTACAACCCTGCTCTGGTGCAACCCAACTAGTTATGGAAACCATGAAGGCACTAAATTGCGCAACGCTTAAATTATTTAGAACCTTGACGTTTTTATATACGGCCCCAGCTTTTGGCCCCTCTGCTGGTATAGGTCCATTTGAGGGTGGCACGGCATTATTCTCAGCTTGCTCAGCTAAAATGCGTGGGTTGTAAATGATATCCATGGCGGTTCCACGATAACCATGCTGGACACCTTCAATCGGAGGCCTCTCGCAGCCTGATAAGACTAAAGCACTGAGCAATAAAGCCGGCAATATCAGAAATTTTCTTAATTGCTTCATGGCTTAACTCCTGTAATGACAGGTGCTGCAGGTGCAGCGGGCAGTACAAATCCAGAAGTAGCAGGGTCAGGTATTGGGGTACCAAAAACATAGGGATAAGAAGGTGCGACATGATGTTTCACTGCCCATAAATACCAGTTATCCACAACGGTGCCGGTCAGCAAAATACCAATGCCACCAACTAAAGGTGTTAATACTGCAAACCACCAAGCCCAACGGTGAATCGATTCCATCGTAGCATTAAAGCCCATGGTCCATCTCCAGAACAAAGCTGCTCTCTCTGAAGCTGTACCACGATCGACAATTTGCTCAATCTCACGTTCGCCACCAAAGCGACTCACTGCCAAAATCGTTGCGCCATGCATGGCAAATAATAGTGCTGAGCCATAGAGGAAAACAATCGAGAGCATGTGGAATGGGTTATAGAATAAATTTCCATAGCGCAGTGAAAAAGCAGCAGTCCAATCTAAGTGCGAGAAGACACCAAATGGTACTGCTTCGCTCCAGCTACCCATCATGATGGGGCGAATGAATCCTAGTACTAGATACAACCAGATAGCTGCTAAGAAGCCCCAGGCAATATGAGTACCCATGCCTAAGGCGATAGCGCGGCGATACATTCTTCCCCACCATAACAAAATCGATACGGTCAGAAAGAAGCCTGCCATCATCCACCAACCACCCTCATTAAGGGGCATGAATAAAGATAGGCCATGTTTTGGTAGAGGAGGATCTAAAGATAGCCAAAATAATTGACGCACAAATTGAATCGGATCCCAATTGACCGAGGCCAACATATTCCAACCAATAATCTGGATGGCAATAATGCCAAAAAATAAAGAGGCAATGCCCAAGCCACCGAGATAAATTGGACCAAGCTGTGCATTACCGAGACGACCAAATAAATGAATCAGAACTGGCTGGCCAAA
>CAIVXR010000230.1 GCA_903909925.1 uncultured beta proteobacterium
CCTGGCCCAATTGGCTTAATGGGCGTTGGCGTTGCTAAGGCATTGGGTGCTAGCGAAGTAATTTTGACCGGAACTCGCGACAATCGTTTAGAGATAGGTAAAAAGCTCGGTGCTGATTACACCATCAATGTGACTAAAGAAGACGCTGTTGCCAAGGTGAAGGAATATACCAATGGTGGCGCGCACTATGTATTGGAATGTTCTGGTGCACCAAATGCTGTAAATGATGCGGCAAATATGCTTCGTCGTGGCGGCAGAATTTGTTTAGCAGCCTTTCCGGGCGAGCCAGTTCCAGTTGATATTGCCGCATTAGTGCGTAATAACATCTATCTTTATGGTATTCGTGGTGAAGGTAGAAGTGCAACCCACAGAGCTGCATCATTAATGGCTCAAAAGAGATTCCCTGCGAAGTTGGTTCATACACATACCTTCCCATTGGAAGATGTTCCTACTGCATTGAGATATGCGCGTGAGCGGATTGAGGATGCGATCAAGGTTGTAGTAAAAATGCGTAAGGACTAGGTTAGCCTTATGCTGACTTATGACCGCTACGTAGTTGCTAGCTCTTTAGTAGAAGCCTTTGATATTCTTGATGCGCAACCTGCATCAAGAATATTGGCTGGAGCAACAGACATATTGCCATGGGCTCGCTACGGCAGGGCTGGTGACGTACATCTGAATTCTGTGATTGATGTTAGCAAGGTGCCTGAGCTGACCTATATTCGGCAGTCTGGGAACTCCTTGTCTTTTGGCTCTATGACGAGCATTGCTGATTTTCAGAACAATCCTATCTTGAGGAAGCATGCTCCCGTATTAGCTCAATGTGCCGTTTGGTTTGCGGATGATCAAATTCGCGAACAAGCAACTGTAGGGGGCAATGTCGTTAATGCCTCTCCAGCAGGCGATTCTCAGCCAGCACTTTTAGCGCTAAATGCCTCTGTCAAATTGATTAGGCGTGAGGGCGGTAAGCTCTTAGAGCGCACCATTCCTTTAACTGAGTTTATTCAAGGCCCTGGTAAGACTACCTTGGCTAGCAAAGAGCTTGTTTTAGGATTTGAGTGTGACTCGATGCTTTCTGGTGGGAGTGCCTTTGAAAAAGTAGGTCATCGACGTTCTTTGGTGATTTCAACGGTGTGCTTGGCAGTTGTTGCTATGGCTGCACCTGATAAGAGCTCTTTAAGTGATATTCGGATTGGTATTGGGGCGGTTGGTCCAGTACCTAAAAGATTGCTTAACTTAGAGAAAGCTTTAATAGGTAAAGAAATTACGGGCGAACTGATTCATCAAGTTGCAGAGGAAGCCAGTGATTTTGTCCAATCGCGCAGCCGTCAAGAATATCGTAAAGAAGTCTTAGTGAACTTTGTTGAAAGAGGCATTGTTTCTGCAATTAATCAAAGCGGTATTAAATTAGCCCGATTCGGCGAGGAGCAACTCTATGCCTAAAGTAAATTCATCAATTACAGAGAAAAATATTGGAGAGCATCCTCTCGTCGAGATCACTGCTACCGTCAATGGTAGGCTTGTCTCACGCAGCGTACCAAATCATTATCGTTTAATCGATTTTGTCCGAGAAGAGTTGCATTTAACCGGCAACAAAGAGGGTTGTGGAGCAGGTGAATGTGGTACTTGCTCAATGTTTGTAGATGGCGTTTTAGTAAAAAGTTGCTTAATGCCAGTTCAAAAAATTATGAATTCTGCTGTTGAAACAGTGGACGATTTAGATCGTGATGCTGGCCGAACTGTACTTCAGCAGGCTTTTCATAAATGTGGCTCGAGTCAGTGTGGATATTGCATCCCTGGCATGGTGATGGCAGCAACATCATTATTAAGAAAGATGCCCAATCCTGATCGTGAACAGATTAAGGAAGGTTTAGGTGGCAACATCTGCCGTTGTACCGGCTATCAAAAAATCATTGATGCTGTGGAATTGGCAAGAGATGTCATCAATAAAAAATTACCGCAGTCAATGCTTGAGGAAAATCTAGCTGAGCCAGTAATGGGCGCTCGTACTCCTCGTTTAGATGCCCCAGGTAAAGTAACGGGCGCGATCAAGTATGCGGCAGATATGGAGCTAGCAAATATGCTGCATATGGCCGTATTAAGGAGCCCTCATGCCTACGCTAAGATTGTGTCGATTGATGCTTCCGCAGCATTAGCTATTCCTGGCGTTGAAGTTGTCTTGACCTCAGAGGATGTACCCGGCATAGATAATTTTGGCGTTTTTATTGAAGATCAGCCAATTATGGCTAGGGAGTATGTTCGATATGTAGGCGAGGCTGTTGCTGCTGTTGCTGCCGAGACTTCTGACATTGCTCTTGCCGCAAGTAAACTTATTAAAGTGAAGTATGAGCTTCTTGATGGAGTATTTGATCCCCATCTTGCAATGAAAGATGGCGCTCCACAACTGCATCAGTTTGCAAAAAATAATATTACCAAGCACACCAAAATCAGAAAAGGTGATGTTGAGGAAGGCTTTAAGCAGGCTGATTTGATTGTTGAAGAGACATACCAAACAGCCAAAATTGAGCATGCTTATTTAGAGCCAGAAGCAGGGCTAGCGTATGTTGAATCGGATGGCTGTGTGACAGTCCATTCACCTAGCCAAAATATCACCCATCACCGTCATGCATTAGCAAAAATTTTAGGTCGTCCTATCAATAAGGTGCGCATGATTATGAGCACTGTTGGCGGAGGGTTTGGTGGTAAAGAGGACATGATCTATCAGGGCATGTTGGCCCTTGCTGCCATTAAGTCTCGTCGACCCGTACGTTATGTGTTTACTCGTGAAGAGAGTTTTATTGCTAGCGCAAAGCGCCATCCATTTTCTATTCAGTACAAAATGGGCCTCAAAAAGAATGGCAAAATTGTAGCGACAAAGATGGTCATGGTTTCTGATGGCGGTGCCTATGCAATGTCTACACCAGGCGTCATGAATAAGTCAGCAATCTTAGGTCCAGGACCTTATCAACTTGAAAATGTTTGGGTAGATGCAATTGGCGTTTACACAAACAATACGCCAAGCGGTGCCATGCGCGCATTTGGTGCCTTCCAGTCTGAATTTGCTACTGAAGCCCATTTAGATTTATGTGCTGAAAAACTAAAAATGGATCCAATTCAGTTGCGCATGGTGAATTTAATGCGTGATGGAGCCACTACACATACTAGACAAAAAATTGATCGTGTCTTAGCGGTAGATTGCTTAAGTGCAGTGGCCGATCTAGCGGGCTGGGATCAGGGCGTTCCTAATCGCCATGGTGCCGGCAAGGAAACTCGTAAAGACATTGGTCAAAGTGGCATACGTCAATCATGCACACTGGGTACTCACCTAAAGCAGGGAGAAAAAGTATGAAAAAGCACGGACGAGGAGTAGCTTGCGGCTGGTATGGCATTGCACGAACAGCTGCAATGGATCGTGCTGCTGTTTGGGTTGAGATAGATGATGGTGGCACTGTCAAAATAGCGACGGGTGTTACTGAAATCGGCGAGGGCATCTTAACTGGCTTATGCCAAATTGCTGCGCATGAGATGGGTGTCAGACCTGATGATATTGTTTTGGCTGATAACGATACTGCTCGTGTGCCTGAGGCAGCGCATGCAGGGGCGACTCGCATGACCTACATGATTGGCAATGCGGTTGCCATTGGTTGCAGGGAAGCGATGACAAAATTCAAAAAAGCCATGGGTGATTATTGGGGAGTAGATCCAAATTCTATACATGCTGAAAATCGGCAGGTATGGGTCGAAAACTCTCCAACAATGAAGATGTCCATGGCTGATGCAACCCATCATCTTAAAAAAGATAAAGGGATTGTGATTGTCGGTAGCGGATTATTTACATCAGCCCACACTCCATTGGACCCAGATAGTGGAGAGGCAACTCCATGGCAAAGCTACGTATTTGGGGCTCAAATTGCTGAGGTAGAGGTAGATCTTGATACTGGTGAAGTTCAAGTGCTTGGTGTTTGGGCTGCACATGATGTGGGCAAGGTTGTTAACCCGCAGCAGGTGGAAGGCCAAATTGAGGGCGGTATTGTGATGGGCTTAGGCCATGCTTTGATGGAAGAGTACTCACAAAATCAAGGCCAGGTGACTACCCCAGGATTTGCTAAGTACATACTTCCAACCACTTTAGATATTCCGAATATTCATTCGACCTTGATTACAGAGCCAGATCCTAAAACTCCTTTAGGAGTGAAGGGCATTGGTGAGCCTTGCATCACACCAACAGCGCCAGCAATTATTAATGCTATTTATGACGCTGTTGGAGTCAGAATTACCTCTTTGCCAGCAACGCCAGAGAAGGTGTTAGCCGGTATTTTGAAGCTAAAGGCAACGAAGGTGAAAAAGGTAGAACAGGAAGAGCTTGTAATCACAAATTGAGTTAATTACACCCCGACTAATAAAGCTGGAGGAGACATTATGTTTAAAAATATAAAAATAGCGATCTATGCCTTGTTTGTATTCTTATCTTTAAACTGCTTTGCTCAAAGCGATAAAAATAAATACCCAGATAAGCCGATTGAACTGGTAGTTCTGTTTCCAGTCGGAAGTTCGGCGGACGTGGTTGCTCGAATATTTGCCGATAATTTATCTAAAGAGCTTGGCACACAAATTGTGGTGAATAACAAACCAGGAGCCGGTGGCGCAATTGGCTATAAATATATCGCTGGCAAAAACCCAGATGGCTACTCATTGGTATGGAGCTCTAATTCAATTTTGTCTACCTATTATTCAGGCGCATTGAATGTTGAATATCAAGGCTTTGATCATATTGCTCGAGCCACGATTGAGCTGCCAGTAGTTGCTGTTAAGGCAGATTCTCCATGGAAAAATCTCAAAGAGATGTTGGACTATATTCGCACTCACCCTGAAGAGGTAAGGGTGGGTAATTCTGGCGTTGGAAGTTTTACACACTATGCAGGAGCATCGTTTTTTGATGCTCAAGGCGTGAAAGTGACTCATATTCCCTATGCTGCTTCTCAAGTCGTCACTAGCTTAATGGGCGGAAATATTGAGGCGGTTATTCAGGCTCCTGGGGCACTCATGCCTTTTGTCAATAGTGGCAGCGTTCGTGTTCTGGGAGTGCTTGGATCGCGTCGTGAGCCAGCTTTCCCAAATGTGCCTACAGCGGCAGAGCAGGGTATTCAGTTCCAGGCTGATATGTGGCGCGGTGTATCAGCTCCTAAAGGTACTCCAAAAGAAATCTCAATGCGCATCCAAACAGCGATGCAAAAAACCTTAGCTTCACCAGAATTTAAGAAACAATGTGAAAAATTTGGCTGCCAGGCTTCATATGCTGATTCTGCTCAGTTCTTGAAAGAGATCGCATCAGAAAACTATTTAGTTGGAGCTTTCATGAAGCAAACACTGAAGAATAATTAAAAAGTTAATAAGCAAGGAAATGCAATTGTTGAATAAACCAGGTATTGAAGGTATTGAAAGTCGTGCCAAAGCAATTGCTAAGGCGGGTGGAATTGAACAATTCATTGCTGCACATGATGTCCAGAAGTTGCAGGTTTGCCTCTCCGAGGCTCTAGTATTGGGCCTCCTAAGGCAAGGAGTTTCAAAGTACCTGGCTATTTTTGGTCATGGCTCAACTCATTTAGGCGAGATTTTACGTGTCTACACTGAGGCTGGCGTCACTAAAGTGTTTAACTTTCGCAATGAAGTTGAGATGGCGCATGCAGGCACTGCATTGAGTTGGGTATACCAAGAGGTTTGTGCAGTAGTCACTTCTATTGGCCCTGGCGCATTGCAAGCCATGTCTGGTTCCTTAGCAGCTGCATCAAACGGAGTTGGTATCTATCACATCTATGGTGATGAAACCACCTATGGTGAAGGCTACAACATGCAGCAAATACCAAAGCAAGACCAGAATTTATATGGCCAACTAACAGCAATAATGGGTAAGTCTTATGTGTTACATACACCCGAAGCAATTCGTCATGCCTTGCGTTTAGGATCTCAGACAGTTTTTAATCCTGTAAAAGCAGGACCATTCTATTTGTTAATGCCAATTAATACCCAGCCCGAGGTGATTAATAGCTTTAATTTGCACGCAATGCCACAAAGACCCGGCGCTTCAAAGCAGGCGGCTGGAGAGCAGCAGTTCATTATTGATGCAGTTAAGGCAATTTGCGAATCTAAAAAAGTAGTGATCAAGGCTGGCGGTGGTTGTCGTTCCTTTTTTAATGAGCTGAGAAGCTTCGCCAAATTAGCAGGTGCAGCGGTTGTGGTGTCGCCTGGATCGACTGGCGTTTTAGCAAATGATGACCCCTTAAATATGCATGTCGGCGGTAGCAAGGGCTCAATTAGTGGCAACTATGCCATGCAAAATGCTGAGTTACTGATTGTTATTGGCTCACGTGCTGTATGCCAGTCAGATTGTTCTGGAGTAGGTTACCCCCAGGTAAAAAAAGTAATCAATATCAATGGCGATTTTGCTGATGTGGGCCATTACAACAATACGATTGGCTTATGTGGGGATATTGGAATTATCTTGGGGCAACTCATCGCTGCTTTCCCGAAATCAGACGACTATTTAAGCAATAAAAAAGCATGGCTAGCAGATTGTTTGCATAAAAAAAATGAATGGCGAAGTTTTTTGAGTCGCACTCAAGACGTTAAGGTCATTGCCGATGCAGTTTGGGGGCGTGCTGCCCTAACGCAACCTGCTGCTATTAAAGCTGTTTGTGATTTTGCAAAACAACATCATGCGATTAAGTTTTTTGATGCGGGTGATGTTCAGGCTAATGGGTTTCAGACAATTGAAGACGATGTTCCTGGTGAAACCTATACTGAAAGTGGCGCTTCATACATGGGCTTTGCAACCTGTGCGGTTATTTCTAATGGCTTAGCTGATAAGCCAAAGTATGGAATTGCATTTACTGGCGACGGTTCATTCATGATGAACCCACAAGCTCTCATTAGTGCCGTACAGCATCATGCAAAAGGAATGATCGTCATATTTGACAACCGAAGAATGGCTGCAATCTCCAGTCTTCAGCATGCTCAATATGGCAAAGATTTCAGAACAAATGATTCCGTAGCTGTGGACTACGTCAAGATGGCGACTTCTGTGAGTGGCGTTAAGGCATTTGCTGTTGGTGACTCCCTCAATTCTTTGCAAGGCGCCCTGAAAAGTGCCTATGCATATGATGGATTATCTGTTTTGCATGTACCGGTTTATGCGGGGACAGATGAACGCGGCGGATTAGGAGCTTATGGGAGCTGGAACGTGGGTAATTGGTGTGAGTCAGTTCAGGATACATATCTTTCAAGAAATATTTAATTAAGTAAGCAATGGAAAAATCAAATTTTGGCCTTTATCAGAATTACGGTTGTTTTATCAATGGAAAATGGGTCACTTCATCTGATCAAAAGGTTAAAGAGGTCAGCAGTCCCACAACTGGGGAGTTAATAGGTCTGATTCCAGTTGCTACAGAATCTGATTTGCAAGCTGCACTAGAGAGCGCCCAAAAAGGATTTAATGCTTGGCGCGGAGTATCTCCTTGGGAGCGTAGTCGAATTCTGCGCAAGACGGCTGATTTGCTAAGAGAGCGTAATAGTGAGTACGCCACACTCATGTCAACAGAAACTGGCAAGCCAATTGCTCAGGCGGAAGGCGAGTGGCGTGATGCTGCTGATCAGTTTGAATGGTATGCAGAAGAGACTAAAAGAATCTACGGCCAATCCATTGAAGCAAGACTTCCTGAAATTCGGATGGGGGTTCGATTAGAGCCTGTTGGGGTAGTAGCTGCATTCTCCGCCTGGAATTTTCCAGCCCTCTTACCCGCTAGAAAGCTAGCAGCTGCTTTAGCTGCCGGGTGCTCAGTGATCTTGAAGCCAGCTGGTGAGGCGCCAGGTTCTGGCATGGCTATTATTCAAACTCTGATGGATGCTGGGCTTCCAATCAATGTTGTCAATTTGGTTACCGGAGAATCTAAAAAAATCTCCGGGTATTTAATTGCATCGCCCATTGTGAAAAAAGTAACTCTGACAGGGTCGACTGCAGTTGGCAGAGAGATATTGCAACTGGCTGCTAATGGCATTAAAAAAGTTTCTATGGAGTTAGGGGGTCATGCTCCCGTGATTATTTTTGAGGATGCTGATATAGCAGAAGCTGCCGAGATGTGTGCTCGCTTTAAGTTCAGGAATTGCGGTCAGGTTTGTGCTTCTCCATCGCGCTTTTATGTCCATGTCTCTCATTATCAGAAGTTCTGCGATATTTTTTCTGCATATGCTAAAGAATTAGTTGTTGGGAACGGATTGAATCCCGAAGTTGGCATGGGTCCTATGATTAATGCGCGTGGCTTAAGTCATGTTCAGGATTTAATTACAGATGCACTTGATAAGGGAGCGAAATTACTTGCTGGTGGATCTGCTCCGACAGGTTTTAGTAAAGGTAATTTTATCTCCCCAACCGTGTTATCGGATGTGCCAGATACAGCCAGGGTAATGATTGATGAGCCATTCGGACCTATTGCCCCGATTGCTAGCTTTACAGATTTTAATGAGGTAATTGAGCGTGCGAATTCAACGCCTTATGGTCTAGCTGCATATCTTTTTACAAGGTCTTTGAAAACTGCCGCATTAGCCAGCGAACAAATTGAAGCAGGTATGGTCGGCATCAATGAATTGGCGATTGCTAGCGCCGAAATGCCTTTTGGTGGCGTTAAACATAGCGGCATGGGAAGAGAAGGTGGGGCTTTCGGAATTCGCGACTATCTCGAGCCAAAATTTATTAAAACAAGATTAGTTTGAGGTATTTCAAATAATCTTTTCCAAGCCAAAAACATCCAAGAGCATTTTTAGTGAGTTCATCAGCCAAAAGGATAGTTAATGAAGGTCGTTGATTTATTACGGGAAAAGGGTGGCGCTGTCTCAACAGCACCCAAGAGTATGAAGCTCTCTGAATGCGTCATCATGATGAGCGAGAAAAATCTTGGCTCTTTAGTCGTTATTGAGCATGGTCAAGTTGTAGGACTTTTGACCTTTAGAGAAGTGATTAATATTCTTGCTAAAAGACAGAAAGAGTTGCGGCAGGGCCCAACGCCACCTGTAGCTGAATTGACAGTAGATACTGTCATGATTCAAGACCCAATTACAGCATCTTTGCAGGATGAGGTTGCAGAGATACATGATCTGATGGTTAGCAATCATCAGAGGTACGTTCCGGTAATCGAAGATCAGCGTTTAGTAGGTGTTATTTCCTTTTACGATATTGCTAGAGTGATCATTGAGAGCCACGTTAGGGAAAATGAACTACTAAAGTCTTACATTAACGACTTTCCTGAGGCGCATTGATCGGAAAATCAAGACCTAATTAGGCTTTATTTGCCTTTTTGCACGGAACTCACTAGGCGATACATTAAATTTTTGCTTAAAGCGCCTTGTAAAATAACCCTCATCTGAGAATCCTACTTCTTTTGCAATTTCTGAGATTCGATTGTCGGTCATCAATAGTAATTCTTGAGCCTTTTCCATTCTCTTCATTGTGAGCCAGCCTACAAAAGCGAGACCAGTCTTTTGCTTTAACAGTTGGGATATGTAATTAGGCGATAAAAATGTTGCATGAGCAACTGACTCAAGCGTTAAATCTGCGCTAATGTTTTTATCAATGAATTGAATGACCCTCTTAAATGATTCGGTTTGGGTACTCTGGTTTGACTGATTATTTAATGCTTGACTGATTGCTGGCGCATTTATCTCAGTCGCATACCCAATCAACTCTAAAAGAATACCTCGGATTCTTTCGCGCCATCCCATTTTTCGGGAGTTATTAATGACATACATCTGCTTTACTAGGCTCATGATGTAAGTGAACTGGTCATCACTAAAGTTAAAATTGATTGCGCCCTGATAAAGGAAAGGAATAATCTCTGGGTGCTCAAGTGCGATGAGTTCCTCAGCCTCAAAGAGATCACCCGTCAAATTAGGGTCTAGAAAATTTTTGCTGAAATTGATGATGTGGTAGTCGGGATTACTTGCTGGAATGCTGTAGTGGACTCTATACGGAAGAATGAAGATAACGGATTTATCTGGATAGGTTGATTCAGTGTTCCTAATGCCATGTTTTGAGCCGCCGTTAACATTTACGTGAATTTGAAAAAACTCATGTCTATGGGGCGTAACAATTGGATTTCTAATTCTCCAATCTCGAATTTCAAAGTCGAGCCTCTCAGATCTTTCAGACATCTGATATGTTTTGATCTGCGCTGATTCTTTTAACATTTTAGATTAGCTTACTTTGCTTGAGTTTTGCACCAATTGATGCCTAAAAAAATAATTGATA
Source organism: uncultured beta proteobacterium (assembly GCA_903909925.1). GTDB lineage: Bacteria > Pseudomonadota > Gammaproteobacteria > Burkholderiales > Burkholderiaceae > Polynucleobacter. The sequence goes on from CAIVXR010000230.1 coordinate 10,295, forward strand.
GGCTGTCTTTCCTTGCAGGGTATGACATATTATGTCAGCGGCAAAGGTTTCTTTGCAAGCCTAAAATCGGATTAATTAATATGGATATCTTATATTTGGGGTAATCAGCCAAAACTACCCAGTAGTTTTTATTAAGATCTTTTTGGCTGCTAAAGCATACTCGTTCATTGTTTTAACAAGCTTGGGAGTCGGGCGAATATATTTTATGCGTTTATCAGACTGATCTAGGTAGTGCTCAACCCAGCCCTCATTTACAAACCTGAGATAGTGCCCGCGCACCGCTGTATAGGAGTAGGGGACTGAGGCAAAAAGTTCTTTGACCGAGATGTTATTTTTGGCATAGTTATTGATAGCCAAGATAAGAATTAAATCATAGGCAATAAATGAATTTTTTATTGGAAGATGATCTTTGCACCAAGAGTGCAGGGCAAAAATACTGCCGATCATTAATTCATGGGTTTTATCAAACATCTTTAAACTCTATCAGCTATATGGCTTAATAGATATCTGAATAGACATCTTCAACAGATATATTTATATTTTTTTAAAATAATTTGAATTGCTTCTAGAATAGAATGAAGTTATCCGAATAACTGCCACTTCCAATGAAATCTACCGCCTACTCACCTCTTATTTTTATTTTTGCTTTGTGCGCTTGTGGTACTCCAGATAGTGAGTTTGGGGTATATAAGCAATCTGATGGTGCTGTTGGGGTGCATGCGCCAAAAGGAGCCAAAGAAAATGAGGCACAGGAAATGGCTCTTGCAGAGTGCAAGAAGCTTGGCAAGCAGAATGCTATAGCTGCGGAGAGTCGGAAAACGGTCAATGACCGCTTTCCGATGACTTACATCTACTTATGCAGATAAGTTGTGATTAAGTTCTGGTAAGTCTGTAGGCTAGCTTAGCAACCATTTTTTAATCGACTTATTGACACACATGGCGTCTAAAGCCAGTCCAAAGAACTCGGAACCATTGGTTACCATGCTCTCGATTGCCTCTACTTTCCCAGACTTAATGCCCCGTAGGTAAGTTGCTGCACGATACCGTAAAAAGTGCTCTGTTACGCCTTCTTCATTTTCGGTAGTACATAACTCAAGGCTGCCATAGCGGGTTTCTGGATTAATGTTCAGAATAGCTAAGCCCAATGCACCAATCAATTTATCCGGAACTGGAATGGGTACATAGGAGTAGAGCGAGATCAACATTTCTTGTTCGTCTACTTCAATGATGTGATCAATATCGAGAACATCTTGCTCAGTGAGCTCTGTTTCACCAGAATCGCCACCACCAAAAGTAGATTCAAACTGCAACATTGCAGTATTGCTTCCTTTGGAAATCTCGATCATATCAGGGTAGCCCAGCAAGCCTTTCCACCAATACATTAGGGTAAAGGTGCAGGGTTTTACTTCCACTAAACCTTTGTTAGTGGATTTAGCAAAGTAAAGACCATAAAACTCATCATCTTTCTCAAGGCCGTATTGATCTACCTTAGTAGATTTTGATACCACCTTTTTAGTAGATGCCTTCTTGGTAGAG
>CAIVXR010000231.1 GCA_903909925.1 uncultured beta proteobacterium
AAGAAATTGCTTGAACCTTATTTAAGTCAAAATGTCACTGGTGGTGCAGCAGATCTTAAGTTACGAGATAGTGCAGCGCAGTTGCTCGACAAACTCGGCTCTGATAATCCTGCTGTAAAAGATGGTGCGCGTTTGCTCTTGTACGGCAATTTATTGTGGCAAGGACAAATCATGCCAGGTGTGCAAGCGCGTATTAAGCGTGAAGATGCCTGGGAAAAAGATCCTCAGAATGAGGGCCAAATTATGCGTGGCTCAAAGATCTCAATTGAGATGGATTTGCCAAATACCGGAACATTCAAAGTTGTAGGCTTGCAGTTCGGCGATTGGCTTAACGTCAAGCTCAGCCCGAATCCTGATTTTCAGAATGCGTTTCAAGACGAGTTGAAAAATTTGAGTGAGCGCTTAGAGGATCAAGTTGCTATTCCGGTGAACTATGCATTTGCCAGCAAGGATGAAGGTGATGCATGAATCCCGATAAGCAAACCAAAGCTGTAGCGCTTGCCTATGAAATGAATTCAATCGCGCCAAGAGTAGTGGGGCAGGGCGAAGGTTATTTAGCCGAGGCCATTCTGGCTAAGGCTGCGGAGCTTGGTATACCAACGCGTGTAGAGCCACAGCTCGTGGAATTCTTAATGCAATTGCGCTTGAATGATTTAGTGCCGCCAGAGTTATATGCAGCAGTCGCTGAGGTGATTGCTTGGGCACATCAATTGGACGAGAAGATACCTTCTGGTCCTAGACCTAGCAATACCAAAAATACCAAAACAGAATAAATAAAACTTAGGGGAAATAAAGCCGTACTACCGAAGGTTTTAAACCTGCAGGTTAGTAACGTCTTTGTAAGCGTCAATGAGACGGTTGCGAACAGCCAGCATGCCTTGGAAAGAGATGTTTGCTTTTTGCAAAGAAACCATCACTTCTTCTAGGCTCATCGTAGAGTCACCAGTAGAAAAAGCCTGCACTTTAGCTTGTGCAGTATTTTGCGCATTGCTCACTTCAGCAACGGCATTCTTGAGAATGGTTTTGAAATCAACGCCAGCAGGATCTGAGTTTGTTGAAGGTGCGTTAACGCCTGAACCTTGGCCTATTGCTGCGGCTTGTTCAAGGGCTTGCAACTGGGCAAGCATCGCGTTTACTTTTTCAATACTCATAATCGGATTCTAGGTTACTTTCATTCAAATTCAAAACCGGCATCTTTATAAGCTTTCAGCTTGTAGCGTAGGGCTCTTTCAGATATTCCTAATACACTTACGGCTTTTTTGCGGTTTCCGTTAACTTGGGCCAAGACTTTCAAAATATGGTCTCGTTCCAAACTACTGATATCGGAACCCCCTTCAGGGCCGGTTTGTGGTGCATTCACTACACTTGCACTACTAACACTTTGATTTAAAGCAATTTTTGTGCCAGAAATGTCATCCAGCTCTAAATCAGCGGGTTCGATCACTGGATTATCTGAAAGCAGCAGGGCTCTTTGGATGGCATTTTCTAGTTCTCGGACATTGCCAGGCCAAGTGTAATTCTGAAGCAGGGCTTTAGAGCTTTTGCTCAGGCTTGAGTCGGTTCTGCCCATGGTTTTGCCGTAGCGGCGTAAAAAGGACTCAGCCAATGGCAGTACGTCGCCAGCACGTTCCCGTAGGCCAGGAATACGGATTGGGAATACCGCAATGCGGAAATAGAGATCTTCACGGAACTTGCCTTCAGCCACTCTGGCCTGCAAGTCCTTATTGGTAGCGGTTACGATGCGCACATCACAG
>CAIVXR010000232.1 GCA_903909925.1 uncultured beta proteobacterium
TAGTAAATATCTTCTTCAGGGAGAGATCATTGAAGTCGCCACCGGTAAAAATATTACCGAGCAACGCCAAAATGATCTGAATCGAATTAAATGGGCTGACTTACCAAGCGCCAATGCAATCAAGATAGTCCATGGCAACGGTAATCGCCAGCTGGCCATCTTTGCAGATCCTAACTGTGGATATTGCAAGCGTCTAGAAAAATCCTTGCAGCAACTCGATAACGTCACAATCTATACCTATCTCATTCCGATTTTGTCTGCAGACTCTGTACAAAAATCTAAGCAAATTTGGTGCGCCAGCGATCCAAGCAAAACTTATGTCGATTGGATGATCAATGGCACACCCATCACCGGTAAAAATGATTGCAATACTGTGGCAATTGATAAAAATCTAAGTCTAGCAAAAACTTTGGGTATTACTGGCACACCCACCATCTTCTTTGTGGATGGCAGTCGCTTTCCTGGTGCGGCACAGTTGACTGATATCGAGAAAAAATTCAGCAGCCTGAAATAATTCACGATAGATGAATATGAATCCCATCATTTCTCAAGATTACCCAGCAATCGAGTACACGATCTGGCCAGCAGACCTTCATGGTCATCGCTTCCAAGTCAAACTTCGGATTGAGAACCCTGATCCTGCTGGACAAGTCTTACAAATGCCCAGCTGGATCCCAGGTAGCTATTTGATACGAGACTTTAGTAAACATATTGAGACTATTGCGGCCCACTCATTAAAGCAGCCTGATCAGAAGCTTGAGCTTGAGCGCATTAATAACGATCAGTGGCGCCTGCCCCGTATTGATGGTCCAGTGGAGGTATTGGCTACGATATATGCCTTCGACTCATCCGTTCGTGCCGCTTATCTAGATACCGAACGTGCATTTTTGAATGCGACAAGTTTGTGTTTAAGTGTGTGTGGACAGGAAAATATTCAATGCGCCTTGGTACTTGTTCCACCAAAGGCTGCAGATGCACAGTCTTGGTCTGTTCAAACTACCCTGCGGTCCGCCAAAATTGATTCAAAAGGCTTTGGTTTTTACCTTGCTGAAAATTATGCAGACTTGATCGATCACCCAGTTGCAATGGGTCAGTTTCAGTTAGTCGAGTGGAAGTCTCAGGGTGTAGCGCATAGCATGGCCATTCAGGGATGCATTCACCCAATTCAGGTGAAACGTTTAGCAGAAGATTTGGAGGCAATTTGCTCTTCAACCATTGCGCTCTTTGAACCTAAAAGTAAACGCGCTCCGTTTAACCGTTATTTATTTTTAGTCAACGCTGTAGTGAGTGGCTACGGCGGTCTAGAGCACCGCAATAGTACTGCTTTGCTTTGTCGAAGAGACCAAGTTCCCCAAGCAGAAGTAGCTTTTGATGAAAAAGCATATCAAGAATTTTTAGGGCTCTGCAGTCACGAATATTTTCATGCTTGGTTAGTTAAACGCATTCAAGCCAAGGCATTCCAGCCTTACCGTTTAGATCGCAGAAATCACACGCGCTTACTTTGGTTATTCGA
>CAIVXR010000233.1 GCA_903909925.1 uncultured beta proteobacterium
AATGTTTCTGAGTTGACTCAGCAAAAAGTTGACTTTGAGATTCGGACGTTGATTGATAGCCAGTACGCTGTGGCCAGATCGATTCTAGAAAGCAGTCGCGATAAGGTTGAAGCCATGGTGACTGCCTTGCTCGAATGGGAAACTATTGATGCTGATCAAATCAACGACATCATGGAAGGTCGTCCACCACGTGCACCGTTACCGCCACCAGCAACCATCTTTGGTAACTCTGCTGGTACAACGGGCCCAGCGGCTGGCAGCGCTCCAGCGACAGCTTAAGCGACATCAGCGACCGCGCTGTATTGATGAATAAGCAAGGCATTTTGCAGATGCCCACAACATGGCGTTGTGGGCGTTTTCTTTTTGACTTCGCCAAACGTAGACGCCCAGTGGTGATGGGTATTCTCAATGCTACTCCAGATTCATTTTCAGATGGCGGTAAATTCAGAACAGCTCAAGATGCGATCGCTCAAGCAGAGCTGATGATTAAGGGTGGTGCAGACTTGATTGATATTGGTGGTGAATCTACCAGACCAGGAGCCCAGCCAGTAGAGCTTCAAGAGGAGCTTGATCGCGTGCTACCGGTGATTGAAGGGCTCAAAGATTGTGGTGTAGCACTCTCAATCGATACCTATAAAGCAGAAACGATGCGCCAAGCCTTAAGGGCAGGCGTTGATTGCGTGAATGATATTTGGGCCTTAAGACAAGAGGGTGCAGTAGATGCAGTATTTGAGAGTAAAGATTGTGGAATTGTCTTGATGCACATGCAACGTGATCCCCAAACCATGCAATTTAATCCGGAGTATCACGATGTGCTTGCGCAAGTGATGCAGTTTCTCAAAGAGCGCGCAGAACTGCTCACAGCAAAAGGGGTTGAGAAAAACAGAATCGCCATTGATCCTGGCTTTGGCTTTGGCAAGAGTCTTGAGCACAACCTTTCTATGCTCAAGCATTTTGATCAATTCTCCCAACTAGGTTACTCAGTACTAGTGGGTATTTCACGTAAATCGATGCTGGGCAAACTCACTGGTAAAGATACTCATGAGCGCTTAGCCCCCAGTGTGGCTGCAGCTATCATGGCAGCTGATCGTGGTGCCAGGATTGTGCGAGTCCACGATGTACTTGAGACGGTAGATGCTTTAAAGCTATGGGAAGCCATTGCTTCCTAGGCTCTAAGCTTCTCGGTTTTATAATGAACCCTATGAAAAAACAATACTTTGGCACTGATGGCATTCGCGGTGAAGTGGGGCAATTTCCGATTGTTCCAGAGTTCATGACGCGCTTAGGCTATGCCGCAGGTAAGGTTCTGTCTAAAAATGCAAAAGCGGGTCAACGCTCCAAAGTATTGATTGGCAAAGACACCCGTATTTCAGGTTATTTATTAGAAGCTGCACTAGAAGCGGGCTTTGCTGCTGCAGGCGTAGATGTCATGCTCTGTGGCCCGATGCCAACTCCTGGCGTGGCTTACCTGACCAAAGCATTGCGTTTATCAGCAGGGGTTGTGATTTCTGCATCACACAATCCCTATCAAGATAACGGCATTAAGTTTTTCTCGGCCAATGGTGACAAATTGGGTGATGAGTTTGAGTTAGCGATTGAGTCAGAGTTAGAAAAACCCATGGGTTGCGTGAGTGCCCAAGAGCTTGGTAAGGCGTTTCGTTTAGATGATGCAGCAGGGCGCTATATTGAATTTTGCAAATCAACCTTTCCAGGCGATCTCAATCTCAAGGGACTAAAGCTAGTCATTGATTGCGCCAATGGTGCTGCATATCACACCGCACCGCATGTATTTCATGAGCTGGGTGCAGAAGTCATTTCGATTGGCGTTAATCCAGATGGCAAAAATATTAATGATGGTTGCGGCGCTACTGCACCAGCAGCCTTGATTACCAAAGTGAAAGAAGTCAATGCAGATCTTGGGATTGCGCTAGATGGCGATGCCGACCGCTTGCAAATGGTTGATGCCAGCGGAAGATTGTTTAATGGTGACGAGCTCTTATATGTGCTTGCTAAAGACAGATTAGACCGTGGTCAGAAACTTGGTGGAGTCATAGGCACCTTGATGACCAATCTAGCCGTTGAGAATGCCATTAAAGATCTAGGTATGGGATTTGAGCGGGCCAATGTGGGTGATCGATATGTATTGGAGCTACTCAAACAAAAAGGCTGGATTATTGGCGGAGAAGGTTCTGGCCACTTGCTATGCCTTGATCAACACTCTACTGGAGACGGCACGATTGCAGCACTTCAAGTATTGGCAGCCATGAGTCAAAATAAAAAGAGCCTTGCTCAATTACTTGAAAAAGTGACTATCTTCCCGCAGGTTCTGCTGAATGTAAAAATCAAATCCAGTTACGACTGGAAGTCTGACCAAAAACTCCAGCAGCAGATCACTAAAGTAGAGTCGGATCTTAAAGGCATTGGTAGGGCGCTCATTCGGGCTTCTGGCACTGAGCCGCTCCTACGAGTAATGATCGAAACTAAGGATGGTAATGTGGCGATGAGCGCCGCTAAAAGCATCGCTGATTTAATTCCGACAGCCTAAGTCTAATCCCAAGCCTAAGCCATTAATTTTTCATTTTGACTCTTAAAGATTAATCATAAACTACTGAATTTATTGACTTTTATTTTTTGTGACATTCCTGTCATCAAAGCGTCATAGTCCAATCGTAT
>CAIVXR010000234.1 GCA_903909925.1 uncultured beta proteobacterium
TATTGGAGCGGTGCTTGGGGTGCTTGGCTTCATATAAATTTCAAGATATGATGGGTTCGAAATAGTTTTCAACTAGGGGAAATATATGCGCTTAATGAAATTCGCCGTTGTAGCATTAGCTTTGGCAGCATCGCTTTTAAGCCCGATGACGAGCTCGGCCCAGTCAATCTACCCCAACAAACCTATCAATTTTATTGTGCCCTATGGTGCAGGTGGTGGCGCAGATTCTCGAAGCCGTCAAATCGCTCAAAAGATGAGTGTGCTTCTTAATCAACCCATCATCGTCGATAACAAACCTGGTGCCGGTGGCAATATTGGCACGGAGTTCATTGCAAGAGCAGCTCCCGATGGTTACACCATTGGAATGGGTAACTTTGCCCCAATGGCGGTTAATAAAACCCTCTTTGGCAATTTGCGTTACGACCCAGAGACTGACCTTACTCCAATTATTCTGATTGAAAAAGGCCCACTTGTTCTGGTTGTAAATCCAAGTTCACCCTATAAAACTGTGAAAGATATCGTTGAGGCAGCAAAGGCCAAGCCTGGCGTTCTCACCTTCTCTTCTGGTGGTATTGGTGGCAGCCATCAACTCTCCGCTGAATTGTTTAAACAAAGTGCTGATATTGATATGATTCATGTGCCCTATAAGAGTGGTTCTGCTGCACTCACAGATCTGATGGCTGGTAGCGTCAATATGATGTTCGATCAAATGTATTCAGCAATGCCTAGCATCAAAGGCGATAAACTTCGTCCGATTGCCATCACCAGCAAAAAACGTTCGCCACTATTGCCCAATGTACCTACTTTTGCTGAAGTGGGCTACCCTAAGGTCGAAGTCTTAAATTGGCAAGGATTAATTGCGCCTAAAGGCACTCCTAAAGCGGTTATTGACAAGCTCAATGCTGCCGCTAATGAGGCTCTGAAAGATCCTCAGTTAAGGGAGTTGATGCTGTCTCAAGGTAATGAAATCGGTGGTGGTTCACCGGCAGATTTTTCTGCCTTGATCAAATCGGAAGCTGCTAAGTGGAGTGCTGTCGTCAAGATAGCCAACATCAAATCAGAGTAATCGGTTTGATTATTTGAGTGCTTGGTAACTCAAAATACCTAAGAAAGTCAGCGCTAGCGATCCAATCAGGTGAACTAGCGCTGTGCCAAGCGCCCAAGTCACTTCTCCGCGCTGCATTAACCCAACCACTTCAGCTGAAAAGCTCGAGAAGGTGGTGAGGCCCCCAAGAAATCCCGTGATGACGAATAAGCGCCATTCTGGCGAGAGGCTGGGATTGTTGCCAAAATAAGCTACCGCAAAACCAATCAAATAACCGCCTACCAAATTAGATATCAACGTGCCTAATGGAATCACTGATGCAAAACCGACACTCAAAAGATTAAAGCCAGAGCGCAAGAGTGCGCCTATACCAGCACCACAAAAGATCGCAAAAATAGATAGCCACATATTCATCACCCTACTGAATAGAAAAACTCAACATGCCAATGGAACTCA
>CAIVXR010000235.1 GCA_903909925.1 uncultured beta proteobacterium
GGAATAGCTGTATCAGCTTCATCAGTCCATTTCTTATTCAAAAATGGTGTCCAATCAACAGCGAACTTACCCTTGTAATTACTGAGAACTGGATCAGAGGTCTGAATACCAGCATCCATTGCAGCTCTGAAGTCCTTAACCATCTGGTCTCCAGTGCCAGCAGGCAATGTACCCTCTGCCTCAAGCTTATCTGCATAAAGCTTACGTGTACCTGGATGTGCAGCAATAATTTTGTACATCAAAGGCTGCGTCATTGATGGAGTGTCTTGCTCGTTATGTCCTAACTTTCTAAAGCAAACAATATCGATAGCCACATCTTTATGGAACTGTGTGCGGAACTCTATAGCCAGTTGAGTCGCCAATACCACTGCCTCTGGATCATCGCCATTTACATGCAATACAGGTGCATCAATAATCTTCATGATGTCTGTACAGTAAAGACTAGAACGTAAGTCCCGCGGGTCTGAAGTTGTGAAGCCAATTTGGTTATTGATCACAATATGAACCGTGCCACCAGTAGAGTAGCCACGCACCTCTGCCAAAGACAAGGTCTCTTGCATCACACCTTGGCCAGCAATAGCAGCATCGCCATGAACTAGCACCGGTAATACCTGCTGCCCTAAAAGGTCACCACGACGATCCATACGGGCGCGTGCTGAACCTTCGACCACAGGGTTTACGATTTCTAAGTGAGATGGATTAAATGCTAAGGAAACGTGTACTGGACCTGTTGGTGTAGAGATGTCACTAGAAAAACCTTGGTGATATTTCACATCACCGGCAGGTAAAGTTTCAGGACCTTTGTGTTCAAACTCTGCAAACAAATCTTTTGGCATCTTGCCCAGAGTGTTTACGAGAACATTGAGACGACCGCGATGGGCCATGCCAATGACAATCTCTTGGACTCCTTTAGCGCCAGCTTCATGAATCAATTCATCCATACAAGGAATAAAACTATCGCCGCCCTCAAGGGAGAAACGTTTTTGACCAACATATTTAGCCTGAAGATAACGTTCTAAGCCCTCTGCTGCAGTGACACGATCTAAGATATGGCGCTTTTTATCCACATCAAATGAGGGTCTAGAGCGGATCGATTCCAACTTCTCTTGCCACCATTTCTTAATCTTTTGGTCAGCGATAAACATGTATTCAGCACCAATCGTGCCGCAGTATGTTTCACGCAATGCTTGCAGTAAATCCCGCAAGCTCATTTCGTTTTTACCAAAGAATGTATTACTAATATTGAAGACGATATCCATATCGCCATCAGTAAATCCATAAAAGGCGGGGTCTAACTCAGGAATATCCTGGCGCTCAGTACGCTTCAAAGGGTCAATATCTGCCCAACGATTACCGACGTTACGATACGCCGCAATTAACTGCTGTACTGCAACCCGTTTACGTCCCATATCGGAGTTAGCCGAATCAGAAATCGTTCTGATAGGACCTTGTTTAGCGCGCTCAGCAAAAGACGCCACAATGGGTGCATGAGCGATGTCAGTTCGAGACGAACCGTCGACCGCTGGGACTTGTTTTACATTATCAAAATAAGCACGCCAATGGTCAGCTACCGAAGCTGGATCGTGCAAATAGGATTCGTAGAGTTCCTCTACATAGGGTGCGTTACCGCCAAAGAGATAAGAGTTATCTCTTGATTCCTGCATCATGATGCTCACCTTTCATCGGGTTTCCCGACTAAAACTGTGGTTAAAACCATCCGTTACGCGGCTTCACCGTTTCACGAATTGATCTATGCAAATACTGCTATTACGCACCTAATTTAACACGATTGACCATTTTCTACAAAAGGACTTTCCTAATTTCTTGTGATTTGTGGCATGAATCTAGCAGGATGAAATTAATAAGAACTTTCCTACCTGGGTTTAAAGATCTCCCGACAGATTCACGTGGATTTGATTTTTATTCTCTAAATCTTCAAATAAATTAACGAAATTAAGGGAAATATGAAAACCATCACCCCAGATATGGAGTATCTCAGTACCAGGCAAAGTGCCAAGATCCTGCAGGTATCTCTTGGAACCGTCCAAAAAATGGTGGAATTAGGCGAACTAATCGCCTGGAAGACCCGCGGAGGCCATAGGCGAATATTGGCCAGCTCTCTAGAGCAACAGCTTCAACGGAGAAAAAGGGCTATGCGGCAAAAATCTAGCCAGAACTGTATTGCCATGGGTATCTTTCGCAGGGCTGAAAATAGCGAAGATCTCCTAGAGTCAATTCAAGACTGGCAATTAAAGGTTGAAATGGAGGTCGCTATGGATAGTCTAGAAGGCTTAATGAAGGCGGTATCTATTGCCCCTGATTTAATCTTCTTGGACGCCCTCATACCGCCAGTAGAGCAAGTTCATTTAATCCATTATTTGAGCAAAAACAAGGACACACAGAGGATTCCTATTCTAGTAGATGAAGGTTTTATCAAGCTTCATCCTGGAGTTGTGGCACTCGCTGATGAAAACAATGGCCATAGGCCCCAATTTACAGAAAACATCAAAGAAGAGCTAGAAAATGGCCTAATTGAACATAATCCACTGATTATTGGGTACCCTGCAACCGATATTGAAGCTGATCAATCATGGCCCCAAGGAAGTCGACATGAACTATTAGAACCAATCTTTATAGAAGCCCTAGGCAAGAAATGTGCCTAAGCAAGCTTGGTAATCAAAAAGGCCGCATCTGCGGCCTTTTTTGTTGAGAGGATTGGGGTTTAGATTAAGTAATTACTGCGATCTTTACCATCAATCCACTTTGGAGCCTTGCCACGGCCGGTCCAGGTATCACCTGTAGAAGGATTGCGGTATTTAGGAGCAACCTTTCCACCACCGCTTTTAACGCCTGCCTTGCGACTAAATAGGTCTGAGGCGCTTAAGCCGTATTGGTCAATAATGACTTTAGCTTTAGTAATGCCATCAGCCTTTTCACGCGCAATGGCCTCTTTAATCTGCTTATCCAACTGTTCGCGCTGGGCTAAAAGGTCTTTATAAGAAGACATGTATATTTTTCTCCGAATAATAGGTTATTTAAAATAGAAGATTTAACCGTGGTTAAGCTATTTAAGACCTGATTATATACATATTAATTCGGGAGGAATATATATTATTAGCCTTCTATTTATATAGGGTTTTTATGGCTCAATATATGCATTTATTGAGATAATCGTTATAAATATTATGATCGATTATAGTGAATTTATAGTAATTATTATTATTTTCTAAGAGTAAATGTGCCGCTTGCTTTGGCAGTGATCTCGCCAGCTTCATTTAGCACCACTGCCTCGCAGTAATTGATCATTTTTCCAAGCTTGAGGACGCTGCCCTCAACCACGATTTTGCCGATACTGGGACGCAAGAAACTAGTAGTCATATCAATCGTAATAACGCCTAAAGGATGATTGTGGGCGCTTCTAGTTGCGCAGGCCATCGCAAAATCCAATAAAGTCATGATCACGCCACCTTGGGCAACGTGAAAGCTATTGGTAAATTCCGGTTTGAGCTCAAGACTAACCCGCGACTTACCATCCCGCGCATATTCTGGGACAACGCCGAGATGATGCAAAAAGGGAATATCTAAACCAAAGAAGCTAGTTCGCTCCTGATCATTAGACTTGGGATTAGATGTACTCATATGGTGATCAATTAAAACACTAAGGAATCATGGTCGGGGCGAGAGGATTTGAACCTCCGACCACATGCACCCCATGCATGTACGCTACCAGGCTGCGCTACGCCCCGACAAGAGACAAAATTGTATCAGTAACTATTGAGACAGAATTTGCAGAACAGCTTGCAATTCATCACGTAGGCGCAGTTCACCACGCACTTCATCAAGGCGATTTCTAGCGCCGCTAATCGTGAAGCCCTCTTCATAAAGAAGTGCCCTGATTTTACGAATCAACACCACTTCATGGTGCTGATAGTAACGACGATTACCACGGCGTTTCTGAGGGCTCAGCTGTGAAAACTCCTGCTCCCAATAACGTAATACGTGAGAGCGTACGCCACATAATTCAGCTACTTCGCCAATTGTGAAATAGCGTTTAGACGGTATCGGGGGAAGTTGAGCGCTCGGCAGTGCCGAGCTAGCATCAAACTCGGTTTTCTCGAGCATGTGACTCCACTACATCTTTAAGCTTTTGACTTGCATGAAATGTCACTACACGTCTTGCTGCTATCGGAATCATTTGGCCTGTTTTTGGATTTCGGCCAGGACGAGCCGATTTATTTCGTAACTGGAAATTACCGAAACCAGAGATCTTCACTTCAACGCCAGACTCAAGCGAGTGGCCAATGCGGTCAAAAAAAGCATCGATCATGTCTTTTGCTTCACGCTTGTTTAATCCAACTTGATCAAACAGCGCCTCTGATAGTTCATTTTTGGTAACGGTGTCGTTAATATTGAATTCGCTCATTGCCAGTCTCTTCTATAGCTTTTTTATATTTACGTAATATTAAACCTAGCGCAGACGGGCTGCGCACTTTTTTTCTACCACCCCCAATAAAGCAGCCATAACTGCATCAATTTGGGGATCTTGCAATGTTTCATTAGGGTTTAACAGGGTCACACGGAAGGCCAAGCTCTTTTCATCATCGGCCATGCTGCTTGATCCTGTCTTTGGTCTGAACTCATCAAAGAGCTCAATGGTGCGGACAAAATTCTGCTGACTAGCTGTCATTGCATCTAACATTGATTGCGCGGAAACCTGTTGCTTAACTACTAGGGCTAAGTCACGTTGTACCGCAGGAAACTTACTCAGCTCTTCGGGCTGCGGTAAACCGAGCTGTCTGATGGGATCTAAATCTAATTCAAACAAAACGGGGGCTTGAGGTAGCTCATATGCTTGTTGCAAGGCTGGGTGTAATTCACCAATCCAACCTACTGCAGTTTTTGCTGTATTTGTTTTTAAGAAAATTTGTGCGGAGCGGCCTGGATGTAAAGCAGGATGCTGTGCAGCCTCAGTAACAAAATGAATGGGGTCTAATACTCTGTCAAGGTCACCCTTCACATCAAAGAAATCTACCGCACGATTAGCGCTTGCCCACTGCTCTGGAACAAAAGAGCCATAAGCCAAGCCCCCTACTTTTTGTATTTGACTAAAGCCGGCTACCTTGCCTGGCACTTCTGTGACGCTAGCATCACGCTTAAATACACGACCAGTCTCAAAAAGACGTACCCGCCCTGCACCACGATTCAAATTGGCCTTGAGGTTATTCAGTAAACCACCCCATAGCGTGCTGCGCATGACGCTGAACTGGCTAGCAATCGGGTTAACAACGGTAATGATCTCTTTATCAGCAACACCAGTGAGACGTTTTTCACTTTCAAGATCTGTAAAGCCAAAATTCACAGTCTCCTGATAGCCTTGTAATGCTAAGCGCTGACGTAATAAATGAATGCCACGCTTAGCTTCGGGTTTTGCGCTCATCTTTAATGAAGCGATTGGCGGCTGGTCAGGAATATTTTCAAAGCCGTATATGCGAGCAACTTCTTCAATAAGATCTTCTTCGATTTCAATATCAAAGCGATAGCTAGGAGGTGTTACAACAAATAGATCACCGTCTTGTTTGAATTCAAAGCCAAGGCGTTTAAAGACGTCATTCACAATGTCATTAGTCAATGGAATACCAATGACCTGCATTGCACGCTTCAGGCGCATATGTACAGGTTTACGCACTGGTGCATTGAGAATCTGGTCATCAACTGGGCCTGCTTGACCTCCACAAACTTCCAGAATTAAGGCTGATAAGTACTCTAAACAAGAGGTCGTAGCTTGTGGATCAACTCCACGCTCAAAACGATGGGCTGCATCGGTACTGAAATTAAAACGGCGGGCACGGCCCTGAATAGCCGATGGCAACCAATAAGCGGCCTCAACGTAAATATTTTTAGTATCGTCACTCACGGCGCAGTGATTGCCGCCCATGATTCCTGCAAGTGCTACTGGACCTTTTTGATCTGCAACCACACCAGCTTCTTGTAAATTACCTGTAGAGTCTGAGCCTTGCAAAGTCACTGTCTGACCATTTAATAGCTCGAGCGTTTCACCAGCTTTTGCCCAACGTACAGTGATATCGCCCTCTAGCTTGTCAATATCAAACACATGAGTCGGCTGACCCATCTCTAGCATGACATAGTTAGAAAGATCAACTAATGCAGAAATACTTCTTTGACCAGCACGCGCTAAACGCTGCACAATCCAATCCGGTGTTTTTGCTTGTGGATTAACACCGCGAATCACGCGACCTGCAAAGCGACCGCAAAGCTCTTTATTCTCAACAGTAACTTTGCGTTTATCTTGGATTGATAGCGTCGGTGCATTCCATTTAGGGGCACATACTGCAGCGCCAGTGATTGCCGATACTTCACGAGCTATACCCATGACAGAAAGACAATCCGCTTTATTCGGAGTTAACTTAATCACAAAGATTTGATCGTCAAGATCAAGGTACTCACGAATATCTTTACCAACTGGCGCGTCTGCAGGCAACTCTAGGATGCCTTCATGATCATCACCTAAACCGAGTTCACGACCAGAGCACAACATGCCTTGGCTCTCTACACCACGCAACTTGCCTACTTTGATGACAAAAGGCTTACCATCTGCTTCTGCCGGAGGTAATTCTGCTCCAACTAAGGCACAAGGAATCTTGATGCCAGTACGCGCATTCGGTGCACCACAAACGATTTGGAGCTCTTGACCAGTTCCAGCATCAACTTTACATACACGTAAACGATCGGCATCAGGATGTTGCTCAGCAGACAGAATCTGTGCAATCACAATCTTTGTAAATCCTGGAGCTACAGAATGCTGATCTTCCACTTCTAAACCTGCCATCGTCATTGCATGTGCCAACCCATCGCTATCTTGCGATGGGTTCACATACTGACGGAGCCAAGATTCAGAAAATTGCATAGCGGTATCTAATCAATTATTTGGTTATGCAGGGAACTGCGCTAAAAAACGTAAATCATTCTCAAAGAAAAGGCGTAAATCATCTATGCCATAACGCAACATTGATAAACGCTCTAAACCAGAACCAAAAGCAAAGCCGGTATAGCGTTCAGGATCAATGCCCATATTGCGCAAGACGTTAGGATGAACCTGTCCTGCTCCAGAAATTTCTAACCAACGGCCGGCAAGCTTACCGCTACTAAAGGCCATATCAATTTCAGCAGAAGGCTCTGTAAAGGGGAAATAGGATGGACGAAAACGAACTTGTAATTCGTTTGTTTCGAAGAAAGTTCTTAAGAAATCGGTATAAACACCCTTTAGATCTGCAAAAGAAACTTTTTCTGCGATCCATAAACCTTCAACCTGATGAAACATTGGTGAATGGGTGGCATCGCTATCGACGCGATAGGTTCTACCAGGTGCAATTACTTTGATTGGAGGCATCACATCTGCTTTGGCATATTTCTTAACATGCTCACTCGCATAACGCACCTGAATCGGGCTAGTATGTGTACGCAATAAGAGAGGTTTGCCTTGGGAATCTTTACCATCAATGTAAAAAGTGTCCTGCATTGAGCGGGCAGGATGGTTCTCGGGGCTGTTTAAGGCAGTGAAATTAAACCAGTCAGTTTCAATCTCAGGGCCATCTGCGACATCAAAACCAATGGAGCTAAAGATCTCTTCTACTCGTTCCCAAGTGCGCATTACAGGGTGCAAACTACCTACTGCTTGGCCACGACCAGGCATAGAGACATCAATTGACTCAGCTGCAAGACGCTGCATCATTACTGCATCAGACAAAGCCTGACGACGCTCTTGCAATGCATCTTCTACTTGAGTTTTGATTTGATTAATTTGGGCGCCAGCACTCTTGCGCTCCTCAGGCGACATTCCACCAAGCGCTTTTAAACGCTCAGTGAGAACACCTGATTTACCGAGATACTTGGCTTTCGCGTCCTCGAGAGCTGCTGAATCAGCAGCTCCGAGGAAATCACGTTTAGCATCCTCGACAATTTGGTCGAGAGAAACCATTGCAGCTTAGTTTTAGAGAAAAATTAAGCTGCAGCGCTTACTACGGATTTAATCCGAGTAACCAAAGCGGCAAAAGCCGGCTTGTCAGCAATGGCCATGTCGGAAAGCACTTTACGATCAAGATCGATTGAGGCTTTCTTCATACCATTCATGAATACGCTATAGGTCATGTCATGCTCACGTACTGCCGCATTAATACGAGCAATCCACAAAGCACGGAATACGCGTTTCTTATTGCGACGGTCACGGTATGCATACTGACCAGCACGCATAACTGCTTGCTTAGCAATACGAAATACGTTTTTACGACGACCGCGATAACCTGTTGCGGCATCAGTGATTTTCTTATGACGGGCTCTTGCTGTAACCCCACGTTTGACTCTTGGCATTTGATTCTCCTAATCTAGTCTGAGGTTAAGCGTAAGGAAGCATGGAGCGAATTGACTTAACGTCAGCTTTCGCAACTTCAGTGGAACCACGCAAATGACGCTTGTTCTTGGTAGTTTTCTTAGTGAGGATATGGCGTTTGAAAGCCTGACCTCGTTTGATCGTTCCGCCTGCGCGAACCGTAAAGCGCTTTTTAGCGCTACTCTTGCTCTTCATCTTGGGCATAAAGCACCCCTTCTTTTACTTGTGCAACATAGGTGGTAACCGACGGTTACTCTTCCTGTACCCAGAAGCACTTCTAGCTGCCAGCACCCTCAGTGATTCACTTCGAGCGCCTCCCTACATAAGAACCAGGTGAAACCTAGTTACTTAGCCTTGCGAATGGGGGCCAATACCATCACCATCTGGCGGCCTTCCATTTTTGGAAACTGTTCAACTTGGCCATGCTCTTGCAAATCCAACTTCAAACGTTCCAACATTCTTGCTCCGATTTCTTGATGGGCCATTTCACGACCCCGAAACCGCAACGTAATCTTTGTCTTATCGCCATCTTCCAAAAAGCGGATTAGATTGCGTAGCTTCACGCCGTAGTCACCATCATCAGTGCCGGGACGGAATTTCACTTCCTTCACCTGAATCACTTTTTGCTTCAGCTTTGCTTCATGCATCCGCTTAGCTTCTTGGTACTTGAATTTGCCAAAGTCCATAATTCGGACTACAGGTGGTTCAGCTGTTGGAGCAATTTCAACCAGATCGGTCTCTTTCTCTTCTGCTGCAGCCAAGGCTTCACTCAACTTAACTACACCGATGGGCTCTCCATCAATTCCAATCAAACGCACTTCAGGAGCAGTAATTTCCCGGTTAATGCGCTGCAATTTTTCAGTAGCGATCTTCTTAATTCCTTTAAAAAAACAATAAAAACCGTCTTACCCCTAGCTAGGCTCGGGTCCGACTTTCTGGGATATATCCTGCTGGAGTCGGGCAACGAAGGCATCAAGAGGCATTACGCCTAAATCCACTCCGCCACGGGCACGAACGGCCACAGTATTACTTTCAGACTCTTTATCACCAACAACTAGCAAAAACGGGATCTTCTGTAATGCGTGCTCGCGTATTTTATACGTAATTTTCTCGTTCCGCAAATCGGATTCGACTCTAAACCCTTGTTTTTTCAGCATTTGCTGCACTTGTTGTGCATATGCAGCAGAATTTCCGGAGATATTCAGAACCACAGCTTGGGTTGGGGCAAGCCAAACTGGCATATTTCCAGCGTGGTTTTCAATCAAAATGCCGATAAAACGCTCTAAAGAACCCACAATTGCCCTATGGAGCATGACTGGGGTCTTGCGGCTATTGTCTTCAGCCACATATTCAGCCCCCAAGCGCTCCGGCATTGAGAAATCGACCTGGATCGTGCCGCACTGCCAAGTTCGTCCAATCGAGTCTTTGAGGTGATATTCGATCTTGGGACCGTAAAAAGCGCCTTCGCCTGGTAGTTCTTCCCATTCTTGACCCGAGGCCTTAAGAGCTCCGCGAAGGGCTGCTTCTGCCTTATCCCAAATTGCATCGCTACCAACCCGTTTGGCAGGACGCAAAGCCA
>CAIVXR010000236.1 GCA_903909925.1 uncultured beta proteobacterium
ACCACGCCTACATTGGGCTCAATCGTGCAGAAAGGGTAGTTTTCCGCTGCGATCCCAGCTTTGGTAAGCGCGTTAAAGAGGGTAGATTTGCCGACGTTAGGCAGGCCGACGATGCCACATTTCAAAGACATGGGCTTATTGTAAAGGGGCGCGATTCGATATCATCGAGTTATGTCTGAAGTTCATCTAAATCACCCATCTAAAACCCCTATGCAATCGGCCAAAATCCGCTCTGCTGACGTTGTAGTTATCGGCGGAGGTATTACTGGCAAGGCTTGCGCACTTGGTCTGGCACAGCTTGGTCTAAATACCATTGAGATCGCCCCAGATCTAAGTCAGATGGCTCCTGCCCCACAAGGATCCCAATGGGGCCAACGAATCTATGCCTTTTCTCCAAGCACCCAAAAACTATTAGCCCATCTCCAAATTTGGGATGCGCTCGATCACAGCCGTCTGCAGCCAGTGCGCGATATGCAGATTTACGGCGACCGCGGTGAAAGAAATGATCAACTCCATCTCTCTGCATTTGAAGCGGGTACGCCTCAATTAGCCTGGATTGGTGAATCCAATTTGATTGAGTACACATTAGATCAAGCCTCTCGCTTTCAAAACAAGTTAGAACGTATTAGCGATGTTCTTGACAAGATCGAGGTAGATGCAAATGGTGCTACCTTGTATTTACAAAATGGTAATGCTATTCATGCGCAACTAGTGGTTGCTGCTGATGGAGCAAATTCACCGATTCGATCAGCAATTGGAATTACAGTGAGCCTAGAGAATTACTCGCAAAGCGCTGTGGTTGCTAACTGGACTTGCACATACCCACATCTTGAAACAGCCTTTCAATGGTTTTTACCTGGGGGCGATATTGTGGCAATGCTCCCCTTGCCCAATAAACAAGTGTCAATGGTGTGGTCAACCTCACCTGAGCATGCCGCAGATTTATTAAAACTAGATCAAGCGCAATGGCAGGAGCAGTTTCGCTTAATTGCGAATGGTGCTGTCGAGAAGCAGCTGGGTGAACTTAACCTCAACTCAACCCCAGCCGCCTTTCCATTAAAAAAAGTTCGGGCAAAACGTTTCATTGGTCCGGAATCAGCGCCTAAAGTTGTTCTCATTGGTGATGCAGCTCATGTAATGCACCCACTAGCAGGGCAAGGCCTTAACTTGGGCTTGCGCGATGTTGCAGTATTGCTAAATATTCTTAGTAAACGTGAATCTTTTCGCTCGCTAAGTGATGTTGTACTGCTTCGTCGCTATGAGCGTCAACGCCAGGGCGACACTAGTGCGCTTTTGTGGGTCACCGATAAACTCAAGAAATTATTTTCTGCGAGCGGCAATCCAGAAAGGCAGCTACGCAACTGGGGACTTGGCCTAGTGAATAAAAGTCATTTTATTAAACAGCGCCTGATTGAACGCGCTTTAGGAGACATTGATTTTGAATAAATTACTATCTGCACTCGTTGTGATCTGTATTACTTTGCTTTTCTCAGGCATCGTCAATGCTCAGGTAGAGCAACAGATCAAAACCGAGATCCAAAAAAGGTTGGGGGCAAATGTAAAAGTCAAGAGCGTAACAGCAGCGCCGGTCACTGGTTTATACGAAGTATTGGTTGGTAATGAAGTTTTTTATACGGATGTCGCAGGCAAATATCTGATACAAGGTGAAATCATTGAGCTGGCTACCGGAAAAAATATTACTGAACAAAGGCAGACTGACTTAAATCGTATTAAGTGGGCAGATTTGACCCAGGCCAATGCCATCAAAACGGTTCGCGGTAATGGCAGCCGTCAGTTGGCAGTATTTTCAGATCCGAATTGTGGTTACTGCAAGCGTTTAGAAAAATCGATGCAGCAATTAGAGAATGTCACCATCTATACCTATCTCATTCCGATTTTGTCTGCAGACTCCGCCCAAAAATCAAAGCAAATCTGGTGCTCTTCAGATCCCTATAAGAGCTATATTGATTGGATGCTTAACGGCATTAGCCCTAGCGGCAAAAATGATTGCAATACTCCGCTAGATAAGAATCTTGCTTTTGCAAAAACCTATGGCATTACAGGAACACCCACTCTTTTCTTTACTGATGGCAGTCGCTTTCCTGGAGCAGTCCAGATTACCGATATTGAAAAGAAATTTAGTTCGCTCAAGTAAGCATCATGAATACAGCAGATCTACCAGCAATTCAGTACACCGTATGGCCGGCAGACCTTCATGGTCATCGCTACCAGGTGAAATTACAAATTGCAGAGCCTGACCCTAAGGGGCAGATATTGCAGATGCCAGCATGGATTCCAGGAAGTTATTTAATTCGCGACTTTAGCAAGCACATTGAATCCATTGAGGCATATTCAGTTGGCTCAAAAAAGAAGCTATCTTTAGAGAGAATTGATAACGATCAGTGGCGCTTACCAAAATTAAACGGTGCGGTTGAAGTTGTAACAACGGTATACGCTTACGATTCCTCTGTACGCGCTGCCTATCTTGATACTGAGCGTGGCTTTTTCAATGCAAGCAGCTTATGCCTTGCAGTCATAGGCCAAGAGAATTCGCCTTGTTCACTTGCGATTGCTCCTCCAGAGGGAGGCTTTACTGATCGCTGGTCAGTACAAACTGGTTTAAGGGCCGCTAAAACAGATGAGCGTGGGTTTGGTTTTTATCTTGCGCAAAATTATGATGATTTACTGGATCATCCAGTAGCTATGGGGGAGTTTCAAGTCCTTCAGTGGAAATCCCATGGTGTCGAACATAGCATAGCCATCCAAGGATGTATTAATCCCGTTGATACAAAACGTCTTGCAATTGACTTGGAAGCAATATGTACTTGCACCATAAATCTCTTTGAACCACAAGCTAAGCAAGCCCCCTTTAGAAGCTACCTCTTCTTAGTCAATGCGGTGCTAAATGGCTATGGTGGACTTGAGCATCGCAATAGTACGGCACTGCTCTGCCGTCGTGATCAGATTCCACAAAAAGATATGCCGCTAGATGACTCTAAATATCTTGAGTTTCTGGGTTTATGCAGTCATGAATACTTTCATGCGTGGCTAGTCAAGCGGATTCAACCAAAAGCATTCCAACCCTACGATCTTAGCAAGCGTAATCACACTCGCTTACTTTGGTTATTCGAAGGCTTTACAAGCTACTACGATGATCTCCAACTTTTCCGCAGTAAGCGCATCGATCTCAAAACATATCTAGGCCTAGTCTCTAATAACTGGAATGGTATTCTCCGTGGCCCAGGAAGAAATAAGCAAAGCTTGGCCGATAGCTCATTTGATGCTTGGACGAAGTATTACCAAGCAGATGAAAATACTCCTAACGCAGTAGTGAGTTACTACGGCAAAGGCGCCCTACTAGCACTAGGTTTAGATTTACAAATACGGGCATTTTCCAAAAACAAAAGATCATTGGATGACCTCATGCGCTTGATTTGGAAAAAACATGGCGTCACGCTCGATGGTATTACCGAAGATGGGCTCGATAACTTAATACATGAGTTACTCGGGCCTGGTTTTTCTAAAACGTGGGCTAATATGAAATCACACTACATCTTTGGTACTGAAGACATTCCTATTCAAAAATGGATTCCCTCTAAATTAGTTTCAGTGAAGCAAAAAACACAATCTAAACTGGAAAAGATAAAACTTCAGCTTGGTATGCGTCATGCAGATGCCAATGGATGGCTTAAGCTTACACACGTCTTAGATGGAGGCGCAGCTCAGTCGGCAGGCCTGGGGCCTGGCGACTTACTAGCAAGCATCAATGGCCAACGTGTTACTAGTGGTAGTCTAGACAAGGTTCTCGCCAGCCTTACCGAAGAACAAAATATTCATTTTTGTTTCTACCGTGATGATTTAGAGCATGAGCGTATTACGAGCTTGCACCCAAGTCAATTACCGGTGCAGTTCGAGATCATCGACAATACTGCAAAGTTGTAATACGGATTTATTCTTACGATCGATGTCCACTTTTTCTAAAGACGATATTCCAAAAGATTGGCGCGACCTACTTGGGGACTATTTTGACTCTGAGGACTGGAAAAATTTAGAGTGCAATTTGCAAGCCTCTATCGCCATTGATCCAAAATTGATTCGGCCCGAGCCAAGTCTTTTTTTTAAAGCGCTTAAGTTAACTCCCGTTGACTTAGTTAAAGTCGTGATTCTAGGACAAGATCCTTATCATTCGCCTGGTCTTGCACAAGGCTTAGCATTCTCAATTCCCGGAAATATTCCTACCAACTCACGCGACTTTCCTAGCTCGCTACGGAATATTAGTAAAGCCCTCACGCTTGAGGGATTTGGCCATTTACCCAATGGGGATCTACACACCTGGGCCCAGCAGGGTGTGCTACTACTTAACACAGCTCTAAGCGTCAGATTAGGCGAAGCAGGAAGTCATACCAACCTAGGTTGGAAAAGTTTGATTGATCGGCTCATTACTAGTCTGGCTTTGCATAAGCCACAGCTAGTTTGGATGCTGTGGGGTGGTCATGCGCAATCTAAAGGCACATTAATTGAATCCGGGATCGACCAATTGATTTTGCAATCCTCCCATCCCTCCGGCTTAGGTGTTTATAAAACCAATAGGCCTTTTCTAGAACCTGGGGCAAAAGCTAGCTGTGGTCATTTCACCAAAGCAAATGAATGGCTTACAAGGCATCGCTTAATGCCCATTCAATGGGTCGGAGCCATTTAACCTTCTTGAATAAAAGGACTTCCCTTTAGTTGCAAGTAAAGGCTAATACGGTCTAAAATGTTACATGTAACGAACTTTTAGGGTTAATGAATGCCTTCAAATACAGCGGCCAGGGTACAAAAACATCGAATCTCATTAAGAGACTCAGGACTAAGACCGATTCAAATTTGGGTGCCCGATACCCGTGCCCCAGGATTTACAGAAGAATGTCGTCGCCAATCAAGACTTGTTGCTGTTGCCGATCGAGAAGATCAAGAGTTAATGTCTTTCTTAGACAGCGCCTTAAATGATTTGGCAGATTCATGAAACGAGGTGACTTAGTTACCATCGCAATGCAAGGAGATTTTGGTAAACCCCGTCCAGCGCTGATACTGCAATCCGACGTATTTAGTGATATTCATGAAACAATTACCGTTGCTCCCCTATCTAGCAAAATCATACAAGCGCCGATATTTCGCCTCAATGTTAGTCCAGACGAAAAGAACCAGTTAACTAAAGAGTGTCAAATTCAAATAGACAAAATCATGTCGGTCCGAAAAGAAAAGATTGGCAAAGTGATTGGGTCTCTTGACGACACAATTCTGGTTCGGGTTAACAGAGCACTTGCCCTATGGCTAGGCCTAGCCTGATAAGGCTTTACTTTTATTTAGCTAAAGCAGTAAAAATGCAGCCTATCAGGCAAGAGGCAAAAATAGCGCTTAGCCACTCTAGCATCTGTCCAGCCTGAAAAAATCCCAAGTATTGGCCAAGATAAGAGCTGACAAGGGCGGCTATAAAGCCCAAAAACGCTGCCAGCAGAAGCTTTGCGAGCTTTGGTCTATTGGCTTGACCGGGGTAAAAAATCCAGGCAGAAGCCCCAGAAATACTCCCAATCACCAGAAAAGCTAAAAACCCCATTGATACCCCCATTAATACTGTCATCAAATCTATAATCACCATCATTATGAAGTTGTTGACACTTGGCATCAATCATCACACAGCGCCAGTCGCCATTCGGGAAAAGGTCGCCTTTGCTCCTGAATTTCTTCAAGAGGCCCTGCATGATCTACGCCAACATTTGCTTGGCGCGAATCAGGCTGGACTGCCTGAGGCAACGATTTTGTCAACTTGCAACCGTACTGAGGTGTACTGCGCTGCAAATGATGCCAGCGCTGCAGGCCTGTTACACGAGGCTACTTTTGATTGGTTAGCTAAAACCCAAGAGCTCGCCCCCAGCAGCCTTGCGCCTCATATTTATTCTTTACCCCAATCTGATGCTGTACGTCATGCCTTTAGGGTTGCCTGCGGATTAGATTCGATGGTGATTGGTGAGACTCAAATTTTGGGGCAAATGAAAGATGCAGTTCGTACTGCAAACGATGCAGGGGTTTTAGGAACCTATCTCAATCAACTCTTTCAAAAAACATTTGCTGTCGCTAAGGAAGTACGCGGCTCCACCGAAATTGGTGCACATTC
>CAIVXR010000237.1 GCA_903909925.1 uncultured beta proteobacterium
AACACTGCACCAAATTTTCTAGGATCGTGCAATCGTAAACTCAGCTTGCCAAACTCAAAAGTGACTCGATCATGTGGCTTCAAAGAATCAGTACTTGGCAAGACTCGTAAAGTTCCAGTCATGCCCAAATGAATAAGCAGGTGCCCTGTATCCATCTCCAGTAATAAATACTTCCCCCGCCTTTTGATAGAGCGGACCTTTTGGCCTGGCAGAGTCTTTGGCAAATGACTAGGTACAGGCCAACGTAAGCGCCCGTCGAGCACTTTGACAGCGCTTACCTTCCGCCCCTCAATATGGGGGGCGATTCCTAGTCTAGTGACCTCTACTTCTGGAAGTTCTGGCATAAATGGATTGTAGATTCGCAGATTAGAATGTGCTTATGAGCAAATCCACCCGCCAGTGCCTTTTACCGGGCTTATTCCTTTTAGCCCTATCTAGCGGGCCAGTCTTTGCGGGCTCAGCCCAGGGACCAAGCAATGGCTTACAGACTGGTGAAGCAGTATTTGAAGTGCTTGCTTCAGAGATTGCCCTGCAAAGAGGTGAGGCTGGACTAGCCTATAACACCTATTTGGAAATGTCACGCCAGTACAAAGATCCTCGTCTCGCTCAAAGGGCGATGGAAATCGCTATTAGTGGAGGCTCGCCTGATTTGGCGCTTCAGGCTGCAAAAACCTGGGATGAGCTATCGCCAACTTCTGACACTAAGCCAAAGGAGGTGCTCATTACTCTCCTCGTTTTAAGCAATCGCTGGCCTGACACTGTTAAACCAGCAACTGCTTTGCTACGGCAACAAACTGCGGCGGAACAAGAAAATACCCTCTTACAACTGCAAACACTACTGGCCAAGGCAAAAGATGAAGCTGAGGCTTTGCGTGCTTTTTACGAGATTGCATCAACTGTCAAGATACCGCCAAAAAATCTTGGTCTGCTCTATACCTACGCCTTATCAGCAGAAAAAGCGGGGCGTATCGATGTGATGGAAAAAACTTTACGTGAGATTTTGCGTCAACATCCAAACGATGCAAACTCTCTCAATGCCTTGGGCTACTCTTTAGCTGATCGCAATATCAAACTTCCCGAAGCATTTATATTGATTAGTAAGGCACATCAGTTGTCGCCTAAAGATGCCTTCATCATAGATAGCTTAGGTTGGGTGAACTTTAGGCTTAATAAAAATACTCTGGCATTAGAACAACTGCAGCAAGCATTTACGATGAAGCCTGAAGCCGATATTGCTGCTCATACTGGCGAAGTTTTATGGGTCATGAACCGTCGCTCGGAGGCAGAAGAAATATGGCGTCAAGGGCAAAAAATAGACGCTAATAATCCAACCCTCAAAGAAACTTTAAAACGCTTCAAGCCAGACTGGTCTACCCCTGAACAAACTCCTCAAGGCTCATGGGATGGACGGTTTGCAGTAAAAATAAGTGGCATTACTGAATCGCAAAATCAAGGAGGTTCAGGCGGCTTTACTCTGACTCAAGATGCACTCAAAGATGTTTTGGAAATCCGAAATCCTGTTGGTGGCTCTATTGCCAAAATTACCATTAATCCTGGTGAGGCAACCCTAGAACGTGATGGTCAAGTAATCACGGCGATTGATGCAGATACATTAGTACAAAATACTCTGGGCTTACCTTTGCCTGCGCGTGGCCTATCAAATTGGCTGAGGGGTGAAGTCAGACCGGGCAGTGAGGCCAGTATCGAAAGAAATCCCAATGGACAAGTAAGCAAAATTAATCAGGATGGTTGGGAATTGATTTACACCTGGGGCAACAATATGCGCCTAGAAAAACTCACGATGACTCGGAGCTCTAACATTGGGTCAATTGATATTCGTTTAGTTTTTGATCGCCAAAATGACTAAGTCAACTGTGTTACTGCGCTCACCAGCAAAGCTCAATCTTTTTCTTCATATCGTTGGACGTAGAGCAGATGGCTATCACCTACTTCAGTCTGTGTTTCAACTGATTGACTGGTGCGACACTCTTTCTTTAAAAGGAATTCCAGAAAATACAGTGCGTCGTATCAACCCTATACCAGGTGTACTACCAGATCAAGATTTAGTTGTGCGGGCTGCAAAACTATTAAAGGATTTTTGTAAATTTGAGGGCGGGGTTGAAATCAATCTACAAAAAGAAATTCCGATCGGCGCTGGCTTAGGCGGCGGATCCTCAGATGCAGCAAGCACTCTCATTGGGCTCAATGCACTTTGGAACCTCAAGTTAAACAAAGAGGCTTTAGCGAATTTAGGCCTCCAACTTGGCGCTGATGTACCCTTTTTCATCTACGGCCAAAATGCTTTTGTAGAAGGAGTAGGTGAAAAAATCCAAGGAATTGAGCTCGAAAACCATGATTTTTTGGTGATTTTTCCCCATCAGGCAATTGCAACTGCGAGCATTTTCCAAGCCCCAGAATTGACCCGAGATCATGCTCAGATTACAATTGATGGCTTTCTTGCATCGCCGTGGTCGGACCTATCAAACGATTGTCAGGCAGTAGCGATGCGGATTTGTCCTGAGGTGAAGCAAGCTTTGGATTGGATTAGCCATGCCTTACCGGGCTCAGAGCCTCGTATGTCGGGCTCTGGAAGTAGCGTTTTTGCTGTCTTAGACCCTAAGGCCAATGTCGCAAAACTAGAAAATCTTTTACAAACGCTTCCCAAGGGATGGGTAGGTCGGGTTGTTCGGGGCTTAAATAAAAATCCCGCTTACAATTTGATTTCTTCAGAATGAGCTGTAGGGGAATCGCCAAGCTGGTTAAGGCACTGGATTTTGATTCCAGCATGCGAAGGTTCGAATCCTTCTTCCCCTGCCAAATACTGTAGAA
>CAIVXR010000238.1 GCA_903909925.1 uncultured beta proteobacterium
GCCAATACTGCATTCAAGGCTTTGGGAAGATGGCGCAATTCTCGAAGAAGCTCTTTTTCATTCTCCGCAGAAATTTTTCCTGCACGTTTTGCGATAGAGACTGCTAAGAGATATAAGGCCAGTAACTGTGTTGTAAATGCCTTGGTAGATGCAACACCAATCTCAGTGCCAGCTTTGGTTAAAAAATGCCAATTGGTTTCACGAACCATTGCACTGCTAGCAACGTTACAAATTGCTAATGTATAACGATGGCCAAGAGACTTGGCGTGGCGCAATGCGGCCAAAGTATCTGCGGTCTCACCCGATTGAGAAACTACTACGATCAGCGTCTTTGGATTGGGCACTGTGCTGCGATAACGATACTCACTAGCAATCTCTACTTGAGTTGGAATACCTGCGATATCTTCTAACCAATATTTAGCAACACATGCAGAGTAGTAGCTTGTTCCACAAGCCAAAATTAAGATTTGATCAAACGCCTTCCAATCTTGGGCGCTTGCGCCAAATAACTCTGGACCAAAAGAAGTAATATTGGCCAAAGTATCGCCAATTGCTCTGGGTTGCTCAAAGATCTCTTTTTGCATGTAATGCTGATAGGGGCCAAGATCCACAGAGTCAGCCTGCGCAGGCATCGGCTTACGATCTCTTTGTACAGACTTTCCAGATTGGTCGATTACTTGCGCACTATCTGCCTGCAAGATAGCAATATCACCTTCCTCTAAATACATCATTGAACTAGCGCGCCCAGCTAAGGCAAGAGCATCTGAGGCTAAAAAGTTTTCATGCTCACCCAACGCCACTACTAGAGGCGAGCCAGCGCGAGCACCTATGAGCGTAGTTGGCTTATCTTGAGCGATTACACCAATCGCATATGCACCTTGCAATTTAGGCAAGACTGCTCTGACAGATTGAGCAAGATCCTCTTGACCGCCAGCAACATATTGCTGATGAATCAAATGAGCAATCACTTCAGTATCGGTCTCAGAGGTGAAAATATAACCAGCGGCTATCAACTCTGTACGTAAATTTTCATAGTTCTCAATAATGCCGTTATGCACCACTGCAACTAATCCATTAGAGATATGAGGATGTGCATTTTGTGTGACCGGCTTACCATGTGTGGCCCAACGTGTATGGGCAATACCAATGGTGCCAATAAACTCTTTACCTTGCTCAGCCAACTCAGAAACACGGGCTGTAGTGCGAGCTCTTTCAATTGGGTGATTAGCATCACCGCCATTGATTACTGCAAAACCACAAGAATCATAACCTCGGTACTCAAGACGACGTAAGCCCTCAACCAAAACTTCAACAATATTTTGATGGGATGCTGCACCAACAATACCGCACATTATTTTTTACCCTTTGCGGTTTTTTTAGCAGCTACCCTCTTAGCTGCTACTTTCTTTACTTGCTTTACAGGTCGCTGCCACTGCAAAGAAACTTGCCGCGCTCTTGAGACAGTTAGCTGATTTGGAGGTGCATCTTTGGTTAGGGTTGTACCAGCCCCTAATGTAGCGCCACGCCCAACACGGACTGGAGCAACCAACTGCGTATCTGATCCAATAAAGACATCATCTTCAATAATGGTCTGGTGCTTGTTCACGCCATCGTAATTACACGTAATAGTGCCAGCACCAATATTGACCCTCGAGCCGACGATAGAGTCACCTACATAAGCCAAATGATTTGCCTTGCTATTAGCTGCAATCTTACTGTTCTTCACTTCCACAAAACTGCCAATATGAACATCATTCGATAAGTCAGTGCCTGGGCGTAAACGTGCATATGGACCAATCACTGATTGACTGCCTACTTTAGCGCCATCAATATGGCTGTATGCATTTACTGCTACTGCTTTACCAATCACGCTGTTCCGAATCACGCAGTAAGGGCCAATCTTTGTTCCAGC
>CAIVXR010000239.1 GCA_903909925.1 uncultured beta proteobacterium
CTAGTAATAATGCGCCCCCATTTACGCTGACGCATCCCCGGCAAAACCCGATCGGTAATAGCGATGAGCGATAAGACCATATCATTAAAGCTTTTTTGCCAGAGTGCAGGATCTTGTCCGGCAGCTGGGGTTGGCGGTGGCCCACCCGTGTTATTAATCAAGATATCAATGGGACCAAGCTCTTTTTCTACCTTGGACACTAAGCTATCAATCACAGAGGCATCCGAGAGATCCCAATTGAGGGCCAAGGCTGTGCCGCCAGCAGCTTGTATGAGCTCGACTGATCTTTGCAAACCTTCTGGACTACGCCCGGTGACAGCAACCTTTACGCCTTCACGCGCCAAAGAGACTGCCATTGCTTGACCCAAACCACGGCTAGATGCCATGACCAATGCGACTTTGCCGTTGATTCCTAAATCCATTCTGTCTCCTACACTGCTATTAATAGATACTGCTTATCTTAGTCTTAATGCCCCAAGGGCTTCGGCAGATTAGCAGCATATTTATCTAACGCAACCTCATACTCCTTCAAGATCTCAGCAAGAGCCTGCTGCTGACCCAATACCAGTGCCTCAGGCGTATTGTCTTTGAGAGCAATTCGCTTGGTATAGCGATTAGAGCCAATCATGGGATTAGACCTTCCACCACTTTCAAAGGTCAGGAAAAACTCAATACTGACTACGGCCTCAGGTCTTACACGGTAGTCCCCATAGAATTCATTCACGCTTGCCTGCAAGGTGTAATAGGGGAATAAGGTATTGCTCTGCCCTACAGCCGCAGAAAAAATACCTGACTGATTAATCCATCGGCGCTCTGCATTGGAAATCATTTCAGCAGGCAGAGTCGTGTAGACGTTATAGAAATCCTTTTCAAAGCGCTGATCACCTAAGCGGTAAACCAAAGACTTGCCATCGTACGGCGTCGCTACAGAAACTGAGCCGATCTTAAGCCAATAGCTTGTGCGCGTCTTAAGAGGCGCACCACTGCGCTCAGGATTTACCATGAAACTAGTTGGAGTTACAGGGCTTCGAGATGGCAATGAGCAGGCAGTCGAAACAAATACTGCTGCAAATAAGAGAATGTGCTTAATCATTTTTGAGCTCCAGATTGTCCTTGAGTGCCATTCATCGGCAGCACTATTTTTGGAGGTGGCTCACCCCAAATCAAGCTGGACGGAGATTGACTGGCGATGCGGCTAAATTCATTGAGGTTCTCAGTAGTTTGTTTCAGGTTTTCAACGGTTGCAGCTGTATCGCCTTGAATACTCGACACGGTTTGACGCAAGGATACGATAGTGCCTATCAGTTCGCGCATGAGGATATTAAGTTCGTCTTTGTCGGTAACCTTAGCAATACGCTCAAGGATGAGATTCATCGCTTGTACAGAACGAACCAGACCCTGATTGTCCTTACCATCGCCAGCCATTAAGGTGTTGAGATTAACCATGAGTTGATCAATATTGGCATTATTTAATGCAGTCACAAATTTTTGAAGACCCATAATAATTTCATCTGCTTGATTTGGCAGAGATGGAATAACGGGATCGGCTGGCTGCCAGTTGTATGGGAGCGGATTGTAATCAGAAGATCCGTTCGAAAAATCAAACTCAACATAATTGACGCCTGTAATACCCATAGACTTGACACGTGCCCGAAGATTATTTTTCACAAAGTCTTCAATTTGTCTCTCAGTTAACTTATCACCGAAGATTTGCATCCGCACGACCACATACTGAAGACGTTTCTCAAATGGGACATCGCTTTCATAAATATCACCAGACAGTCCAATTAAGGTTACCTGACCGACTTTCACTCCCCTAAAGCGGACTGCAGCCCCAGTATCTAAGCCTGTAACAGACTGCTTGATATAGGTTTCTACCATGAAGGATTTTTTAAATAGCTGGCCTGATCCAAAGATCAAAACAATCGCTATCAGCACGCCAATTGCGGCAAGCACAAAAACACCTAAACGGAAATAATTTGGATTTGAGTTATTGCTCATGCTGCTTCCTTGCTCATCATACGATTAAAGAATTGACGCACCCTGGGATCGGGACTGGTATCTCGTAACACTTTCGGATCACCTTTGGCAATAATGCCCTTAGCATCCTTATCCAACATAATGACCTTGTCTGCGATGGCATAAATACTAGCAAGCTCATGCGACACAATCACGAAAGTAATGCCTAAATTCCTAGAGAGATCCAAAATCGTACTATCCAGATCTGCCGAGGTAATCGGATCTAGGCCTGCTGAGGGTTCATCTAAGAACAAAATCTGAGGATCAAGAGCCATTGCTCTTGCAATCGCAGCGCGCTTTTGCATACCACCGCTAATCTCATTAGGCATATAAGATTCATAAGGCAATAGGCCTACTAGATCTAACTTACAACGTGCTAACAAGTCCATCTGATCTTGAGTCAGATTGGTGTACTCCTGCATGAACAGCGTGACGTTATCTAATAAGTTCATTGAACCAAATAGAGCGCCCTGCTGATACATCACACCAAAACTAGTCATGATCTTTTGGCGCTCTGCCCCAACTGCAGTCGTAATGTTCTGACCTTCGATCAATACATCGCCAGCTAAAGGCTGATGTAAGCCAAAGAGATTGGTAAGCAAGCTCGATTTACCACAACCAGATCCGCCCAAAATTACAAATATCTCGCCATAGTTAACGGAGAAGTTGAGGTTTTGCTGCAGAATATTTGAACCGTAACCTACGGTCAAATTCTGAACATCAATGGCAAGTCCGTTCTTATCCATTAGAAACCTGTCTTATAAGAGATATAGGCAAAGATACCGTCTACTACGACGATTAAGACAATACTACTCACCACTGCGCGGGTAGCTGAGATACCAACGGCTGCAGCACCAGTGCCTGTTTGCATGCCCCGTAGACATCCAACAGCAGAGACTACGACGCCAAACAGGGTGGCCTTAATTAGTCCAGAGCCAATATCTTCAATCGTGACAGTCTGGAGCATCCCGTTCCAAAAATTAATAAATGGAATCTCGTATGCCAGCATCGTAACCATAGAGGCAAAGATGCTCACGATGTCAGCATATAAAGTTAATACAGGCATGACCAAGATTCCAGCGAGCACACGAGGCACCACTAAAAAGCGGATTGGGCTCAGACCGCCAGTAACCAATGCATCAACCTCACTATTGACCGTCATGGTGCCAATCTCGGCAGCAAATGCGGCAGATGAACGTCCTGCTAACAAGATAGCAGTAATCAATGGGCCCATTTCTCGGACAACTCCTAGAGCGGCTAAAGGACCCACAAAAGAGACTGCGCCAAATTGCTTCATACCAATTGCGGCCTGGAAAGACAGAATGACACCAATTAAAAAAGCTACTAAACCGACGATCGGTAATGCAGCAATGCCCGCTTGAACCGCAGCATTTACAAAATCCCCCCAGCGTACCTGCTTGGGATGTCGCAAAGACCAAAAAAGATCGGCTGACAAGTGCCCAGTAAATGTAATCAAACCTTTGGCATCATCTAAGAGGTTTTGGGTTGCCATGCCAGTACTCACAACAAAATTTCTTTTGGGTTTTACTGCAGGTACCGGGAATAGATTGGCAATTGGATCAAATTCTTTTAATAGAGGCTCATAGCGAGAATCCAATCCCACTAATAAAAATGCACCACCTGCTTTTTCTTGTGCCTCTTTAATATCGATCAAAAAAGCAATACCCGAACCATCTAACGATGAAATATTACTTGCATCAAACGTTAAGGAATGACTGCCTGAACTTTGTAACCAGCGATCTTGTTGTGCGCGTATTTGAGTCCAAGTGTTTGCCAGTGAATAGACATCCACTTTGCCGGTAATA
>CAIVXR010000240.1 GCA_903909925.1 uncultured beta proteobacterium
TGTATCGGTCCAGTGGTGGACATTCAGTTCCCACGCGACAAAATGCCAAGCATCTACGATGCGCTGACATTAGTTGATAGTGGCGAAAAATCATTTGCTGAAAAAGGTTTGACCTTTGAGGTTCAGCAACAAATCGGTGATGGCGTAGTTCGCGCAATTGCCATGGGTGCAAGCGATGGTTTGCGTCGCGGCATGGAAGTAAAGTCTACTGGTAAGCCAATTTCTGTACCTGTCGGCCCGGCTACTCTTGGTCGCATCATGGACGTTTTAGGCCGCCCTATTGACGATGCAGGCCCCATTGCTACTGAAGAGCGTCGCGCTATTCACCAGCCAGCCCCGAAGTTTGATGAGCTCTCTCCTTCGGTTGACTTGTTAGAAACCGGTATTAAGGTTATTGACTTGGTCTGCCCGTTTG
Organism: uncultured beta proteobacterium; assembly: GCA_903909925.1. Taxonomy (GTDB): domain Bacteria; phylum Pseudomonadota; class Gammaproteobacteria; order Burkholderiales; family Burkholderiaceae; genus Polynucleobacter. The sequence goes on from CAIVXR010000240.1 coordinate 416, forward strand.
CTAAGGGCGGTAAGGTTGGCCTGTTCGGTGGCGCCGGTGTTGGTAAGACCGTGAACATGATGGAATTGATTAACAATATCGCTAAGCAACATTCTGGTTTATCGGTGTTTGCTGGTGTTGGTGAGCGTACTCGTGAAGGTAATGACTTCTATCACGAGATGAAAGAATCTAACGTTATCGACAAAGTGGCGATGGTGTTTGGTCAGATGAATGAGCCCCCTGGTAACCGTTTGCGCGTTGCCTTGACTGGTTTGACAATGGCTGAAGCGTTCCGTGATGAAGGCCGTGATATTTTGTTCTTCGTTGATAATATTTATCGTTACACCTTGGCTGGTACTGAAGTTTCTGCTTTGCTCGGTCGTATGCCTTCTGCTGTAGGTTACCAGCCTACTTTGGCTGAAGAGATGGGTAAATTGCAAGAGCGGATTACCTCTACCAAGACTGGATCTGTTACTTCTATTCAGGCCGTTTACGTTCCTGCGGATGACTTGACCGATCCATCACCAGCAACAACCTTCTTACACTTAGACTCCACCGTTGTGTTGTCACGTGATATTGCTGCTTTGGGTATTTATCCAGCGGTTGATCCACTAGACTCAACCAGCCGTCAGCTTGACCCACAAGTAGTTGGTCAAGAGCACTATGAAGTAGCCCGCGATGTACAGATGACATTGCAGCGCTATAAAGAATTGCGCGACATTATTGCAATTTTGGGTATGGACGAATTGTCACCGGAAGACAAATTGGCTGTCTCACGCGCTCGTAAGATTCAGCGTTTCTTGTCCCAGCCTTTCCACGTTGCTGAGGTATTTACTGGCTCGCCTGGTAAATACGTTCCATTAAAAGAAACTATCCGCGGCTTCAAGATGATTTGTAGCGGTGAGTTGGACCACTTGCCTGAGCAAGCGTTCTACATGGTGGGTTCAATTGATGAAGCCATCGAGAAGGCTAAGAAGCTTTAATCTAGGGAAATTATGTCAAACATATATGTCGACGTAGTGAGTGCAGAGAAGTCCATTTTTAGCGGAGAGGCTAAGTTCGTAGCGCTTCCAGGAGAAAGTGGCGAGCTCGGCATCTTGCATGGTCACACCCCATTGATTACTCGCATTCGTCCGGGCTCTGTTCGGATTGAAAAAGCAGATGGCGACGAGGAGTTTGTATTTGTTGCTGGTGGCTATCTAGAGGTTCAGCCAGACCGAGTTACCGTATTAGCCGATACCGCTATTCGTGGTCACGATCTTGATGAAGCAAAAGCATTGGAAGCACAGAAACGTGCAGAAGAGGCCATGCAAAATCGTGGCACCGACTTTGATTTGGCTTTGGCTCAATCGGAGTTTGCGATGGCAGCTGCACAGTTGGCTGCAATTGCGCGTTTCCGTCGTAAAAAATAATCATTGGCCAGTCCCTTGCTATTAAACGATCGATTTTTAAGGGCCTGCTTGGGCGAAGCGGTTGATCAAACTCCGCTTTGGCTCATGCGCCAAGCTGGCCGCTATCTCCCTGAATACAACGCTACACGTGCTAAAGCTGGAAGCTTTCTAGGACTCGCTAAAAATCCTGCCTATGCAACTGAAGTAACCCTTCAGCCTTTGGATCGCTATCCATTGGATGCGGCAATTTTGTTTTCTGATATTTTGACCGTTCCAGATGCTATGGGATTGGGCCTCAAATTTACTGCAGGTGAGGGCCCGAGTTTTGATCACCCCCTTCGCACTGAAGAGGCGGTAAAAAAATTGCGCGTTGCCGACATGGGTCAGTTGCAATATGTATTTGATGCGGTATCTCAGATTCGCAAGGCATTAATTCAGGACGGTAAGCAACGTGTGCCCTTGATTGGCTTCTCTGGAAGCCCATGGACATTGGCCTGTTACATGATTGATGGCTCAAGTTCAGAAGATTTTCGTCATGCTAAAACCATGATGTTTAGTCGCCCCGATTTATTGCAACATATTCTAGATATCAACGCCCAATCGGTGGCCGCGTATTTAACTGAACAATTAAAAGCTGGCGCACAAGCTCTGATGATTTTTGATACCTGGGGCGGCATGCTCCCAGATGGCTGGTATCAAAGAATGTCTTTGGCATCCATGCAAAAAGTGATTGCCCTACTACCACGCGAACATGAAGGCAGAAAAGTTCCTATTATCATGTTTACCAAAGGTGGCGGAATTTGGCTCAACGATATGGCACAGGTTGGCGCCGATGTTATTGCAATAGACTGGACTATGTCACTAAGTCGTGCTCGCAAACAGTTGCTTGCATTGAATAAGCCTTTGGCATTACAAGGCAATCTAGACCCCCTCATTCTCTTCTCTGAAGCAAAGCAGATTGCTACACAGGCAAACCTCCTCTTGGAGGATTTGGCGAGCGCTCCAGCCCTTAAATCTGGCTTACATCCATTAGATGGCCATGTGTTTAATTTGGGTCACGGTATTTCTCAGTTCACCCCTCCTGAGAGCGTTACAGTTCTGGCTGAAGCTGTGATTAATCGGTCCAGGTCCCTTAGGGCAAAGTCATAATACTGAGTGATTGCTAACTTGCTGGTGGAATTTTGTAACAAAAGTTATGCACAGATTGGTGCAAATTTCAAAATTCATGAAGATTCGGAATAA
>CAIVXR010000241.1 GCA_903909925.1 uncultured beta proteobacterium
GTGTTTATTCCGTTTGCCTACTATGAAGCAGCGGCAAACTTGATCACCAATTCTGCTCTAGATCCTTTTGGCAAGATTCCAGAATTTAAGTATTGCGCAGTCAAGATTGCTAAGGGTGGACAAGCAGCTAAGGTAATGGGTTATGGCACCAATGATCCAGGTAGGTAGATGACTGAGTTGGTTCATTGATTCTCTTAAGACTAAAAAACCGCCCAAAGGCGGTTTTTTTATCAAATGACCTTGTTTTCAACAGTGCTGGTTATGTAGTAAAACACACTAAAGGGGGAAATTGAATGAGTACGTCAGTCAAAATTAATAATGATTTATATGAATTAGCAAGGTTGGCAGCTAAGAATGAGCGCCGGACTATTGCCCAGCAAATTGAATTTTGGATAAAAGTGGGGCAAGTGGCAATTGATAATCCAGACTTTCCCACATCCTGCATTGCTGACGCACTGTCCTCAGTGTCAGAGCGAAGGGCAGAAAAGAAGCCCGAATATAAGTTAGAAGAATTGCTAGCGCAATGGAACCCAAGTATGAAGCGTTCAAAAGAAGACAATGAGTGGTTGGAGATGCGACCTGTCGGCAAGGAGGTTTGGTAGCATCTCGCGTGAATCCTTAGCTAATCTCAATCAATTCCTTCATAGATTTTTATGCTGCTATAACTTGATCTCACACTCAGTCAGTACATGTTTCCGGTTTGACCAGTAAAATGACCCATGGCCAGTTCAAAACCATCCTCCACACAAACTCAAGCTGAGCTACCCGTTCTCATTATTGGCGCAGGCCTTGCTGGTTTAACTGTTGCCTTGCATATGGCTGAGTCTCAGCCAGTGATTTTGATGGCCAAGCGTGGTTTAGGTGAAGCTGCTACTGCATGGGCACAAGGCGGCATCGTAGGAGTAGTAGATAAAGAGCATGACAGTATTGATTCTCATGTGGCAGACACCATTGATGCAGGCGCTGGTCTCGTAGTTGAATCTACTGCACGCTATATCGCTGAAGAAAGTGCTGATGCTATTAAATGGTTAGTAGATCAGGGTGTTCCATTTACTACCGATGAGACGGGTCCAATGGGATTGCATCTCACTCGTGAAGGTGGGCATAGCCATCGTCGCATTGCGCATGCTGCTGATGCAACAGGCAAGGCAATTCATGAAGTGCTCTTGGATAAAGCAAGGGCTCACAAAAATATCCGGCTCCTTGAAAATTGGATTGCGCTTGATCTGATTACCAATCGTCATCTTGATGCAAAGACACAGCGCAACAAACCGAATCGTTGTTATGGCATATATGCCCTAGACATTAAAAATAATCGTGTAGAAACCATTCAGGCAAAGTCGGTGGTGCTTGCTACCGGTGGTGTAGGCAAGGTCTATCGCTACACCAGTAACCCCGATACCGCCACTGGTGATGGTATTGCGATGGCCTGGCGTGCAGGCTGCCGGGTTGGCAATATGGAGTTTATTCAGTTTCATCCAACCTGTTTGTATCACCCCAGTGATCGCACTTTCTTAATTACGGAAGCCATGCGGGGCGAGGGCGGCTTACTAAAGCTACCCGATGGCACTCGCTTTATGCCAGCCCATGATGAGCGGAATGAGTTAGCCCCACGCGATATCGTTGCTCGTGCAATTGACTTTGAAATGAAAAAGCATGGTCTCGATTATGTTCATCTTGATGCCACCCATTTAGGTGAAGCATTCATTAAAGAACACTTCCCCATGATTTATGCGCGTTGCTTAACGCTGGGTTTAGACATTACTAAAGAGCCAATCCCTGTAGTGCCTGCTGCTCACTATGCCTGCGGTGGCGTGGTCACTGACTTAAAGGGTAGAACTGATCTGCCAGGCTTGTATGCAGTTGGTGAGGCTACCTACACTGGACTA
>CAIVXR010000242.1 GCA_903909925.1 uncultured beta proteobacterium
GAGAAGTTCGCCCAAATAGCTAATCACCCCACAGGTCATGGAATTCATAGCTCTAAGCAAGATTCTGTAGATACCCAGCCTGTTTTGATTAACGGTGTCCGTCAGCCAACAATCGTTATGCAAAGTGGGGAAGTGCAGAGATGGCGCTTTATTAATACCCAAGTATTTAACTACCTTAATCTGAGTTTAGACGGGCATACTCTAAATCAATACACAAGAGACGGGTGGGGTAGTAGTGCCTATCAAGAATATCCTGATGGACGAAAAAAGAATGGCAAGGGTATTTTGTTAGCAGCAGGTAATCGTTCTTCAGTTGTGGTTCAAGCTGGAGAGCCAGGCACTTATCTACTGAGATCGCTGCCTGTCAAAATCGCACAAGGAAATCAACCTACTATATTACCGGGTGATGTTCTCGCCAAGGTTGTGGTGCTTGATTCTAAAAAAGTAATGGCATTACCGGCTATACCATTGCCGGTTAGCAACTTCCTAAAGCCTATCACTGATCAAGATTTTGCTTGTGCTGGTGGTAAAAAGCGCAGCATCATTCTCAATATGATTGGCAATGAAAATCTAGACCCCTCTCGCAATTCTCCATCGCTAATTAATCAGGCAATGTCTAGCGCAGAGACTGCAGCATTAGAAATTATAGAGTTTGTGAAGAAAAATATTGCCCTTGCAAAAGAGAGTATTTCTAAGGTCACCGGAAAGCCCATCGAAGGCTCTAAATACTTTCCGCCATTTATATTTCCTGGTTATGACTACCAGTTACAACCAGCTAATATCATCATTCAGAATGTCATTTTAGGTGACGTAGAAGAGTGGACTATTTTTAATTGCAATAGCATTGCGCACTCATTTCACATTCACGTTAATCCAATGTACATCATCAAGATTAACGACGAATCAATCAATCCTTATTGGTGCGATACGGTAGCCCTACCAGTTGGCGGAACTCCAGAAATGCCGACTTCAGTTACATTTCGGATGCGTTTTAAAGACTTCGTAGGACCTTACATTCTGCACAGCCAAATGTTGCAATATTCTGATTTAGGGATGGTTCAGCGGGTAACAGTAGTACCAGCGTAGGGGATGGTATTGCCTAATGCTTCAATTAGCTTTTGTATGATTTTGCAATGACGCTACATTCGAAGCTAAACCCGCTGGAGGGACCGAGAGGGCCGAAGCAGGATTCTTGGATAACTCAGCAGCAATTTTTTGGTCCACCCCCAAACTGATGAGAATTTGATAGATAACCTTATCTATATAATCGTCAGGCTGTTTAGTTTCAAGAATATCTTTAGCGGCACCTCTTAAGCAACCAAGGATCAGATTTGTGCCAATCGATGCAGGCATATCAGAAAAGTAGCCTTGGGCTTTCCCGTCCATAAAGTCTTTCTCTATATCTTTGTACATCATGTGATTTGGATCAGAGCTAGGCCATTCCTCTTTTAATAGCAAGGAAGCCAGAAATGGGGCCTTAGTAATAAACAGTAGCGCTCGTTTAGTTTTTATTGCCACGCGAGCAGCTGCGTCTGGAATTGCAGGGGAGTGAGATAAAGCATATTCCGTGATTTCATTTGTTAATTTTTTGCCTAATTCCTTAAATAGGCCATCAACGGAATTAAATAATTTATAAAACGTGCTGCGAGAGACTTCAGCCTTATTAACTAAGTCATCTATTTGGATATTTTCAACACTAGTATCTTTAGCCAAATTAGAGGCGCCCAATAAAATATTTTCCTCTATTTGCTCGAGATGTTTTTCATCTGACTTAAAGAGGTGGTGAACTATCTTTGGCATTGATTGGCTTGCTCGAATGATTTATCTAAATACTATGTTATTTCTTTGAGTAAGTGTTATTTTGCTGTAAAAACATTAAAATTAGGTCATGCCAAAGTGCCTAGCTAATAAATCTTCAGGCGGTTTATGTCAGAACAATGCGATTCAAGGTCGCCAGCGCTGTAAATTTCACGGGGGTATGAGCCCTAAAAATGAAAAGCACTGGAACACCTCTTCCGCCAAAATACAAACCCCAGCTCATTGGCTGGGGTTTTTCATTGGCATCTACCGCTTCTAATTTGGCTTTTTCTTGAGCATCATCTTTTCACCATCGGTATCAAATGCTCCACTAAAGCCTGGCGGATATTTACTCCATTGATATCCCTTTGCAGCATGCTCATAACCATATTGGAATAGGGCATTCATATACTGGGTATCAAACTCTTCCTTGTGTGGTTCATTGAAGTCTGAGCCAATATAGGCTAGGTTGAAGCCAACATGATCAAACTGAGTCATGGTGTAGATACGATATAAATCGCCAATACCTTGTGTCTGAATCAATTGAGAGATTGCACGACCCGCAACACTTAAAGTGCGGCGCTCGGTTTCATTCCAGCGCGGATCTAACCTC